>DATCOR010000249.1:0-3853 GCA_036564585.1 Candidatus Limnocylindria bacterium
CACCGACGGCGCTGCCGAAGGGGCTGCGCTGGCTCCACGAGCGCCTCGAGATCCCGACGCAGCTGCGGCTGGCGGTGCGCGCGGTCCTCGGCGACGCGATCGCGTTCCCCGGCGACAAGCACGCCTTCGCCGCCCTCGCGACGGCCACGCGCGTCACGGTGCTCGTCCCGAACGCGCGCGCGGACCTTCCGGTCCCCGATGGCTGCTCGCGGCTCATCGACCACCTGACCCTCGATGACGATGTGCGCGCCGTCGCCGGTGCGCTGTTCCGCAACGTGTTCGTCGGACCGCGCGATGCGGCGTTCCGGGCAGCGTCGTCGATGCGCGAGGGCGTCGTCGTCACCCACGACGGGATGGTGGTGACCCCCGGCGCGATCCGCATGCCCGATGACCGGGTCGCGGCGGACCAACAGGCGACCGAGCGGCTGGGCGCGATGCACCGGCGGCTCGGCGAGGAGCTCAACGCCTCCGAGCGTGCCCTGGTCCAGGTCGGCATCGAACGCGAGGCCGCCGCGACCCGGCTCGCCGAGGCTGAGGCGAGGCTGGCCGAAGCCCAGCGGGAACGTGGGACGCTCGAGATCGCGGCCGATGCGCTCGCCGCGACCGAGGCCGACGTTCGCGATCTCGTCCGCGCCGGTGAAGCCCGCGCGGGCGCGGTCGAGCGCGAGCGCGGAGAGCTCATCTCGCGGCGCGAGCAGCTCGGCACGGACCGCGATGCGGCCAAGAAGGCCACCGCGGTCGCGCTCGCGGCGTTCGCCGCGACGCAGCGCGACGAGCGCGTTGCTCTCGATGCGCACGCCGCGACGACCAAGCAGGCCGAGGACGCGAGGCTCGATGCCGCGACGAGCGAGGAGCGTCGATCGACGCTCGTCCGACTGCGCGACGCGCTCGACGAGCAGGTCGCGGCGACGGAGAAGCGGATCGCCGAGGAGGACGCGCGGCTCCGCGCGCTCGTCGACCAGGAGCGTGATGCGAAGACGCGCCTGGCGGCCGCCCAGGACGAGCTGGGTCACACCGCGGCCGATGCGAAGGAGGCCGCGCGGTCGGCCGAGATCGCGCGCGAGCGCTCGCTCGCGGCCGAGGGCTCGCGCCGTGAGTCGGAGCAGCGCCTCGCGAAGGCGCGCGAGCGACTCGCGGAGCTACGCGGCGAGCGCTCCAAGGTCGGCGTCGAGGAGGAGCGGGCCTCAGGTGCACTCAGCCTGCTCGAGGAGCAGGTCCGGGCCGAACTCGGCCTGCCGGACGACGAGCCGCTGCCCGATCCCGAGTCGATCGAGCTCGACGAGGAGCCGACCGAACAGGAGAAGGCGAACGCGCCGCGCGACCTCCAGCGCCTGCGGCGCAAGCTCATCGCCCTCGAGCCGGTGAACGCGCTCGCTGCCGTCGAGCTCGCCGAGGTGGGTGAGCGCCACCGGTTCCTCTCGGAGCAACGGGCCGACCTCGAGAAGGCGATGGCCGACCTCCGATCGCTCGCGGACGATCTCGCCTCGACGATCGCCGAGCAGTTCAGCGCGACGTTCCAGGCGGTCGACCGCGAGTTCGGCGTCTTCTTCAGGCGCCTCTTCGACGGCGGCCAAGCGTCGCTGCGCACGAGCGAGGATCCCGACGAGCCGGGCATCGACATCTACGCCCGGCCGCCGGGGAAGCGCATCGGTTCGCTGGCGCAGCTCTCGGGCGGCGAGCGCGCGCTCACGGCGACGGCACTCCTGCTCGCGATCCTGCGCGTGAAGCCCGCGCCGTTCTGCGTGCTCGACGAGGTGGATGCGGCGCTCGATGAGCGGAACGTCGGCCGATTCACCGAGGCGCTGCGCGAGCTGACCGACCGCACGCAGTTCATCGTCGTGACGCACAACCGGAGGACCATCGAGGCCGCCGACACCCTGTACGGCGTGTCGATGGACGAGGGCGGCAGCTCGAAGGTGCTCTCGATGCGTCTCGCCGACGTGGACGATCGCGCCGTCGGCTAGACGGCCATCCAGATCTGGAGCGCGCCCACTTCGCGGAAGCCCTTGCGCATGAGGATCGGGGCCGACGATGCACGCTCGGCCGTCACGACCGCCGTCGTCTTGCCGTCGCGCACCGCGCGATCGAGCCGCCAGCCGAGGATCGCCGAATACACGCCGGTCCGGCGGTGCGGCTGGAGGGTCGAGGCGCGGTGGAGGTACACCGTGTCCCCGTCGGAGCCGTAGCGCCACGCGCCGTAGCCGACCGGGAGGTCCCGGCGGTACGCGATCACGCCGCCGCCGCGGCGCGTCGGGCACCCGAGGTAGCGCATCCGGGCTGCGACCCGGACGCGGACCTCGTCCGGCGTCCGATCGCGGTCGATCCGGATCGCGTCGGTCGCCGACCGCTCGTCGTGCTCCTCCACCAGCCGGAGGTCGTTCGTCGCCAGGCGCCCGCGGATCGGGATCTTCGCCACCAGGAGCAGCGCGTCGACCTCGCGGCGAAGGCCGTTCGTCGCGAGGACCCGAGAGAGGCCGACGGCGTCGGTGTTCGGCCCGATCTGCCAGGTGAACGCGACGCCGCGCTCGCGGAACAGCGCGATGATCTCTTTGGCGCGCTGCTCGACCTCCTCGGGCCGCCAGCGCGCGTACGCGACGCCGTTGCTCCACGGGAGCGCGTCGGCGCCGAATTTGTACCGCACATCCCCGCGGTCGACCCGTTCGAAGCCCTCGCACTCGGGCTCCTCGTCGAGCGCGATGCGCTCCGCCACGTCAGCGTCCACGGCGCGTCACGCTAGCAGTCGTCAGACTGACCGCGATGAGCATCGACGGCGGCCTCGCGAAGACCCGCGGCGGGTTCCTCGCACGGCTGTTCGGCCGCACCGCCGACCAGCCGGTGACTCCCGAGTGGCTCGACGAGCTCGCCGACGCGCTGCTGCGGTCCGACATCTCCGTCTCGCTCGTCGATTCGGTCATGCTGCAGGTGCGCGACGTCGTGACCGACCGGAAGGCCGACACGGTCCCCAAGGTCCTGGCGGCGGTGCGCGAAGCGCTCGTCGCGGTCCTCGAGCCGGGCGATCGCGCGTTGAAGGTCGGCGCGGGCACGCCGCGCGTCATCCTGGTCGTCGGCGTGAACGGCAGCGGCAAGACGACGACGGCGGCGAAGCTCGCGAAACGGCTGCGCGACGCCGGCGAGCGGCCGCTCCTGGCCGCGGCCGATACGTTCCGCGCCGCCGCGATCGAGCAGCTCGAAGTGTGGGCGAAGCGCGTGGACGTGCCGATCGTCAGCGGCCGGCCCGATGGCGATCCCGCGGCCGTCGTCTTCGATGCCGTGCAGGCCGGCGCGGCGCGCGGCAACACGACCGTCATCGCCGACACGGCCGGGCGGCTGCACACGAAAGGGCACCTCATGGACGAGCTCGGGAAGATCGTGAAGGTGACCGGACGGGCCCGAGCCGGGGCCCCCGACGAGGTGCTCCTGGTGCTCGATGGGACCGCCGGCCAGAACGCGATCGTGCAGGCGCGGCAGTTCACCGAGACCGCGCAGGTGACCGGCATCGTGATCACGAAGCTCGACGGCACCGCGAAGGGCGGCGCGGTGTTCGCGATCGCCGACGAGCTGAAGCTCCCGGTGAAGTTCCTCGGCGTGGGGGAGAAGGAGACCGATCTCGTGCCGATGGATCCACGCGCGTTCGTCGACGCGCTGCTCCCGTCGCGTGCCTGAGCTCACCCGGCTCGGCCCCGTGGGCGTGGACGAGCTCGCCGCGCTCCATCGCGATCTGCTCGAGCCACCGCCGCACGACGGCCGCCCGCATGTCGCCCTGAACTTCGTCATGACCGCCGATGGGCGGGTGAGCTATCGGGGCCGGGCCGAGATCGGGACGCGCACGGACCGCGCGCTCATGGTCCAGCTC
>DATCOR010000257.1:0-8387 GCA_036564585.1 Candidatus Limnocylindria bacterium
GGCGGATGCGTTGGACCGCTGGAGCCTTCGGCATCGGCACCCTGGCGCTCGTGGGCATCCCGCCGGCGGCGGGCTTCTTCGGCATCGCCGCCATCGTGAGCGCTGCATTCTCGGAGAGCGACGCGCTCCTGACCGCGCTCGCGCTGCTGGCGATCGCGGCGTCGGCGTTCGCCGGTGTCCGTCTCTTCGCGCTCATGTTCGCGGCGCCGCCGGCCGCGGTGCGCGCGACCGATGCGCCACGCCGGCTGCAGGACGTGTCGCTGGTCCTGCTCGCGGTCGGTGCGCTCGCGTTCGGCGCCGTGGTGAGCGCCGGGCTCTTGCCGATCGGGAGCGGACCTGCCGACGCAGCTCCGGTGTGGCTCCTCGGTGCGACGTTCGCCGTCGTGCTCGCATCGTCGATCGCGGCGTGGCTCGGGTATCGCCGTGGCCTTCGAGCCGCGGCGCGGATCGAGCTCGCGATGGGCTGGGCCCGTGGTGGCTTCGGCCTCGACGAGCGGCTCGACCGCGCGGTCGCGATCCCGTTCCGCGCCGTCGCTCGCGAGCTCGACGAAGGCGCGGAGCGCGTGAACGACCTGGGGCTCGGCGGCGTCGGCGCGCTCGCGCATCGCGCGTCGGACGCGATGCGTGGCGCGAGCCCCGCGAGCGCGCGGGTCCAACAGGCCCTGCTGCTCGCGGGCACCGTCGTGCTGCTCGCATTCTGGACGTGGAGCGCCCGGTGATGGTCCAGGGCGTCGTGCTCATCCCGCTCCTCGTCGCGGCCGCGTGCGCGCTGCCCATCGGGAGTCTCGCGCGCGCCCTCGCGGTGCTGTCCGGCCTGCTGACCGCGGCGTCGGTCGCGGCGGCGGTGTGGCTCGGGGTCGGCGGAGGGCCCGTGGCTCTCTATTACTGGGCCGCGCCGCTCGGTGCGCAGCTCGCGGTCGGTTGGGACGGCTGGACCGCGGCGCTGCTGATGTTGAGCGGCGTCCTGTTCGCCGCGGGTGCCGCCGCGTCCGGCGCGGTCGCGCGCCCGCGGGCGTACTTCGCCCTCTGGTCGCTCCTGCAGCTGGCGGTCGCCGCCGTGTTCGTCTCGCGCGACCTCCTGCTCTTCTTCGCGTCGCACGAAGCCGTGCTCGTGCCGCTCGCGCTCCTCCTCTGGGGCTGGGGCGGCCCGGACCGCCGCGCGGCCACCCGGAGGCTGGCGGTCATGTGGCTGACCGGCAGCGCGTTCCTGTTGACCGGGATCCTGGCACTCGGGGTGGGGGCGCACACATTCTCGTTCGCCGCGCTCAGCGACTACCGCCTCGCTGAGAGCAGCCAAGTGGTCCTCGCGCTGCTGTTCCTCGCGGCGTTCGCGATGCGGTTGCCGCTCTTCCCGTTCCACGCGTGGCTCGCGCGCGTATACGTCACAGCCCCGGCGCCGGTCACGGTCGTGCTTGCGGGCGTGATCTCGAAGACCGCCGTCTACGCGATCGCCCGCATCTGCCTTCCATTCTTCCCGCGCGGGATGGCCGATCTCGCGCCGTATCTGCTCGCGTTCGCGACGGTGGGAGCGCTGTATGCCGCGATCCTCGCGACGCGGCAACGCGACACCCGCGCAGTCATCGCGTACGCGAGCCTCGCCGAGCTCGATCTGGGCGCCGTCGGCCTGTTCCTCGCGACCCCCGCCGGTCTGCTTGGCGCATTGATCGCGACCGTCTCGCATGGCCTCGTCGTCGCGATCCTGGTGCTGCTCGCCGCCGCGCTCGCTCGGCGGATCGGCTCGTTCGGTTTCGGCCCGGGCGGCCTCGGGACACGTGCTCCCGTCCTCATGGCGCTGTTCGTTCTCGCGATCCTCGGCCTCGTCGGTCTGCCCGGCACGAGCGGCGCACCGGGCCAGCTGTCGATCCTCGCCGCAGCCTTCGCGGTCTCGCCGGGCATCGGTCTGCTCGTATCGCTGGTGCCGGTCGTCATCGCCGCGTGCGGCGCCGGCGTGCTGCGCGCGGTCTTCTTCGGACCGCCGGCGGCGCGCGGCTGGGATCTGGGGTGGCGCGAACGCGGTCTGATCATCGCGTTGATCGCGCTCGCCTTCGTGATCGGCGTCGTGCCGCGCTCCGTCGGCGATCTCGCGGATCGCACCGCGCCGGCGTTGACCGAGCTGCCGCGATGAGCGCCGCCGAGCTCGGCGCGCTCGGGCCCGCGCTCATCCTGGCCGGGAGCGCCGCGGTCGCGACCGTCCTCGCGATCCCACGGCGGACGGCCCCGCGGATCCTTGCCTGGCTCGCTGCGGTCGCCGCGGTCGCGGTGGCCACCTTGACGCTCGCAAGCGGCACCGGGACCGGATCGCCGAGCGTCGCCCGGGATGGCGCGAGTGTCTTCTTCGTCGCGCTCATCGCGATCGTCACGGCGGTGTCGTGCGTCGTCGCAGCCGCCGATCCCCGACGCACCGCGCGGTCGAAGGACGAGACCGCGCTCGCGCTCTTCGCCGCGTGCGGCGCGGTCGTCGTCGTGTCGGCGGTGGACCTCGTGGTCTTGTTCGTCGGGCTCGCCCTGCTTTCGATCCCGCTCTACGTCCTCACCGGCCGCACGGCGTCAACGGGCGACGAGGGCGTGGTGCGGCACTTCCTTCTCGGCGCGACCGGCTCGGCCGTCGCGCTCTATGGCATGGCGCTCCTGTACGCAGCCACGGGCGAGACGGGCTACGCCGGTCTCGGCCGGGCGACCCACAACCCGCTCTACCTCGCGGGGCTCGGGCTGACGCTCGCGGGCCTCGTCTCGCACGTCGCGACCGCGCCCGGCCATCGGTGGTCGGTCGTCATGAACGTCGCGGTCATCGGCGCGCTGCTGCGACTCGTCGCGGCCACAGGGACCGGCCAGGTCGGACTCGACTGGCAGGTCTCGCTCGCGTCGATCGCGGCGGTCGCGCTCGTCGTGCCGGGCATCGCCTCGATCGCGGAGCACCGCCTGCGCCGGCTTATCGGGTACGCGACGATCGCTCAGCTCGGCTTCGTCGCCGCAGCCGCCGCGAGCGCCGCGCTGCCCGCGGCCGCGTTCGCGCTCACGGTCTACAGCGCGCAGGTACTCGGCCTCTTCACCGTACTGGCGATCCTGCCGCAACGCGAACCGGTGCTCGACGATCTCGCCGGGCTCGCGCGGCGGAGGCCCCTCGCCGTGCTCGCGCTCGGGCTGCTCGCACTCGGGCTCATCGGCGTTCCGCCGACCGGGGGGTTCCTCGCGAAGGTCTACGTCCTCGAGGCGGCGGTCCGCGCGCAGCTGCTCTGGCTCGTGGTCCTCGGCGCGCTCGCGAGCGTCGCGACCGCCGTGGCGTATGCCCGGCTCGTGCTGGCGTGCTTCGCCGCGCCGCGGCTCGACGCGGTCGCCCCGTCGCGGATGCGCGTGGGCACCGCCGTCGCGGTGGTCATCGCCATCGCCGTCCTGGCCGCCGGCCTCGCTCCCGGTCCGCTGCTCGACGCGGCGCAGACGGTCCGCTTCTAGCCGGTCGGAACCGAATGCCGCGGCCCGCTGTACGGCGCACGTGACGGGTCACCGCTGCGGCCGTTATCCCGGGCGATGACGTCCGGCTCGCTCACCGATCTCGACCCCGCGCCGGCGCCTGAACGGCGCTGGCCCTTCTACCTGGCCTGGACCGTAGGTGGCCTCGTCGTGGGAGCCGTGCTGTTCACCCACCTGCCGGCCACGCTGCTCCCAGCTGATGCGCCCGTCGTCGCACCCGAGCCGAGTGCCGCGCCGGTCGTCCCTCAGCTGCCGGGGCCGCCACGGCTCCTGATCCCGCTTCCGCTGCGGGACACGAGGCTTCCGGTCGTTCCCGCGCGGCCCTGAGCGGCGCTCGGTCAGGCGGCGGCGGGCGCTCGCTGCACCGGCGCGCTCGGGCGTCGCGCGGCGATACGCACACCGAGCACGATCACGGCGCCTCCGGCCAGTTGCAACGGGAGCGGGCGCTCGGCGAGGATGACGAACGCGAGGATGAGGCTCGACACGGGGGTCAGGTAGGAGACCATCGCCGCGAGGCTCGCGCCGAATCGATGCACGGCCCAGAAGAACAGGCCGAACGCGACAGCCGTCGAGACGATCCCCAAGAACGCTGCGGCGATCCACGTCTCCGGAGGCCATGAGGGCACGTCGCGATACCCCTGCGCGAGCAGTCCGAGCGGCGCGATCAGTGCGGTCCCCATGACGACCATCAAGGTGACGTATCCGAGCACGCTCTCGGTGCGGAGGACGACCGCGCCGATCGTGAGGCTCGCCGCCCAGCCCGCCGCGGCGCCGAGCTCCATGAGGTCGCCACGCAGGCGCAGCGACGACGCGTCGGCGCCGGACTGCTGCCCGCCGATGATCACGAGCGCGGCGCCGATGCTGGCGATCCCGAAGCCGAGCAGCTTCATCCGCGTGATCCGCTCGTGGATCAGCGTGGCGAAGAGCGCGGTCGCCAGCGGAATGACGGTGGGGATGATGAGCGCGCTGTCCGCGGCAGGCGTGTAGCTCAGGCCGACGAACGCGAGGGTGTTGAACCCGAGGACGCCGCACGCGGCCGCAGCGAGGATCGGTCGCCAGCTGCGCAACGGGAGGGCCGTACGGGTGGCCGCGCACGCGAGCAGCAGCACGAGGCTCGCGATCGCGAACCGCATGGTCGAGAGCTCGAGTGCGGGTACCACCGTGACGCCGAGCTTCGCGGCGATCCACTGCCCGCCGAGCGCGAGTGACAGCGTCGCGTAGATGGCGACGACGGTCCACGTGCGGCTCACGCGCGGGATGCTACCGAGGGGCGTCTACGCCGCGGCGAAGTAGGTCGTCGTGCAGCAGACCGTGCACCAGCCCGCGACGAGCTCGCCGATGAGCGAGCGCGTGCCGAGTGGGGTCAGCCGGCGCACGAAGGCGTGGCAGCCGGGGCACTCGGCGTGGCCGGCGAAGAGCGTGGCCCGTTCGACCGCGACGTTGCCGGTCGGAAGGGCGGGCCACAGCGTGTGACGTGAGGCGAGCGGGACGGAGGTCGTGGCTGTGTCGAGTGTGATCATCAGGAGGTCCCCCAATCCGCGACGCGACGTGAGAGCGATCGCGTTCAACCGACTAACGCGCCGCTCGTCCGGTTGAGGGTCTCGTTACCAGACCGTTAGGAATGACCGCACGCTAGCGAAATGTCGTCGGAGCGTCCTCATCAGCGGAGCAAGGACGCAGCGATTCGTTCACCCTGTGCGAGCGGGAACTGCGCGACGCGACCGGTGGCGACATCGACTGCCGCACCGCCTCCAAAGAAGAGCGCGGAGCCATCGGGACGGAAGAAGAGTCCGCCGCCCTGGCCGGTGTAATCGGTGAGGCGCCGACGCGACCCATCCAGCGTCCACAACTCCAGAGACTGAGCGCCCGGGCCGCTCGACACGACGACCGCGAGCTCGGGTGTGCCCGGCCGCCACGCCGCAACCCCTGCACCAAATCCTGGGGCGGCGTTCAGCGTTTTCTGATCATTGAAAGAGGCGAGCGGCCAGTACCGAATCGCGAAGTCCTTTTGCGAGAGGGCCATCACGTACGTCGCGTCAGTCGAAGCGGTCATGAGTACGGTGTTGGCCGGCAGCTCATTGCGCGTGACTGCCTTTGCCTCGGTGATGACGAGATACGCGCCGGGACCGCCTGAGGCTGGGGTCTCAGCGGCGGCTGTGACGCGGCGAGGGCGGTCCCACGCGAGTGCCGTGAGGTAGCGGCCGCTCACCCGCGTCAGCTCCTGAATTACGCCGGTCGCGAGATCCAGGGTTCGCAGCGCCGCGTACTCAGGGGCGACTCCCTGCACACCGCCCTTTTTCGCGACAAAAAGCAAGCCGGTGCCGTCGGTCGACCACACGGCATTCTCGAGGAACTCCTCGCCGAGGCGCACGAGTGTCTTCGAGGCGCCGCTCTCGTAGAGCGCGATCTCACTGCTGCCGCTGCTCTCGAAGTGCCAGTACGCGAGCCGGCGCCCGTCGGGCGAGACCGCACCATTCAGCTGACAGAGATATCCGTTGCCGAGCGGCGCGATGACCTCGTTCCGATCCTCGCGACGGACGAACGGCGGCGTACCAGGTGGCGCGCAGCCTTTCTGAACGACGACGGCGAAGCGATCGGCACCGGGAAGCGCGGCATCCGTCGGACTCGAGGTCGACGTAGGTGAAGATGGGGTCGTCGCTGACGCGGGAGCGGTCGTCGTGGTCGGGCTCGAAGAAGGGGCCACAAAGACGCGCGTTGGCGGCTCCTGCGATCGCGCGGCGTAGAGGAGACCGACGCCGGCGACGAAGATCAAGATGACTACGGCAAGGGTGGCGAGGCTCCTTCGTGTTGTCACAGCGCACCGATCCAATCAGCGGCACGCCCGGCGAGCGGGCGCGGGTCGTGACGGTTTACCACGGGAGGGGCTGGCCGGAATCGAACCGGCGACGCCCGCCTTAGGACGGCGGCGCTCTGTCCGCTGAGCTACAGCCCCAGGATCGGCAAAGCCAATTCTGGCGCAAGACGTCTAATGGCGACGATGCGACTTCTCGCCAGCGGCCGTGACGCCGATGTGTTCGATCTGGGTGATGGGCGCGTCCTTCGCCGCCACAAGGATGGCCGGCCCGCGACGAAGCAGGCTGACCTGCTCCGCTACGCCGCGGCACACGGGTATCCGGTCCCGGCGCTGCACGACGCGAGCGGAGCGGATCTGGTGCTCGAGAAGCTGGACGGTCCGGAGATGCAGACGCTGTTGCGCCCGTGGAACGTCGGGCGCTACGCGCGGATCCTCGCGGATCTGCACCGCCGGCTGCACGCGCTGCCGCCGATGCCGGGCCTCGCCACGCGATTCGGCGAGCCGCGATCGCTCCTGCACCTCGACCTGCACCCGCGCAACGTGCTGATGACCTCACGCGGCCCGGTCGTGATCGATTGGGCGAACGCGGCGAACGGACCCGGCGAGGCCGATGTCGCGCTCATGTACGTGATCGGGAAAACCTCGACCATCGACGGACCCGGCCTCATGCCGGTGATCCTCCGGACGCTGCGGGACCGGTTCCTGGACACCTTCGTCGCGGCGGCGGCGGAGCCGGGATTCGCGGCCGTGCTCCCAGCGGTGACCGAATGGCGGAAGCGCGACGAGAATGTCACGCCGGCCGAGCGAGCGGAGCTCGACCGGCTCCTCGCGCGTGTGACACTTGAGCGGTGACGACCCTCGCCGCGACCCCGGATCCCCGGCGCCGGCGGCTCCAGCACGCGTTCGCGCTGCTCATCCCAGCGGTGCTGTTCGGCTTCCTCGTCACCTCCCAGTGGCAGGGACAGCAGGAGCGCAGCGAGATCGCGGTGCGCTACAACGCGCCGCTGACCGATGCCGCCCTCGCGCTCCAGAAGGAGCAGGACGACCTCAAGGCCCAGCTCCAGGATCTCCGCGCCCAGCTCGACACGATCCAGACGAACGCCTCGTCGCAAAGCGGAGCCGCGAGCGAGCTCGAGCAGCAGCTCGCCGCCCTGAAGGCCCAGGCCGGGCTCAGCCCGCTCACCGGCGATGGCGTCATGGTGCAGCTGGATGACTCGCACACCGTCGCCGCCGGTGCGGCGAACCTCGATCAGGCGATCTGCCATTCGACCGACCTGACGGACATCCTGAACACGGCCTGGCGCGGCGGCGCGCAGGCGATCTCGGTGAACGCGCAGCGCGTCGTCTCGAGCACGAGCGTGTACTGCGTAGGCTCCACGATCATGGTGAACGGCACCCTGCTGTCGCCGCCGTTCAACATCGCGGTCATCGGGCCGCAGAACAACGTCCTCGGCGCCTTCGACGACCCGAACCAGCTGCGGGACATCAAGGCTCGCCGCGACGTGCAGGGCCTTGGCTTCCGGGTGACCCGCGCGAACGCCATCAACGTGCCGGCGTATGACGGCGCGCTGACCGTACGGGTCGCGACCCCGCAGTGAGATCGAACGCCGGCGGGATCGCGGCGACGGTCGTCGCGCTGTTCCTCGGGATCCTCGTCGTGACGCAGTTCCGCTCGCAGGACGTCTACTCACGGAGCCTGCAGCTCGAGACGCCCTCCTCGCTCACGACGCTCATCGCGAATCTCTCGGACCGCAACAACTCGCTGCGCGACGAGATCTTCGATCTGCGGCTGCGCGTGGCCGCGGCGCGCGACTCCGTCGCCAGCGGCCAGGGCTCGCTCACCGAGAGCCAGCATGAGATCGATCAGTTGAAGATCTTCGCCGCGCTCAGCGCGGCGCGCGGGCAGGGGATCTCGGTGACGATCGACGGCGCGTTCGACGATCGGGCGATGAGCGATCTGACGAACGAGCTCCGCAACGCCGGCGCCGAGGCGATCTCCGTGAACGACGTGCGCGTCGGCGCACGCTCGTGGTACGGGCCGGGGCCCGACCGCACGATCCTCCTGGACAGCCGGCAGCTGAACGGACCGTGGACGGTGAAGGCG
>DATCOR010000008.1:0-1547 GCA_036564585.1 Candidatus Limnocylindria bacterium
GCATGAGGACGTACAGGATCGTCGCGCCGATGAGCGCGACCAGCGGACCCGGGATGCCGCCCGCCCAGCGGTTCACCGCGCGCAGCCCGAACAGGGCGTCGCCCAGCCGCCACGACGCCGCCGCGAAGCCGACGAACGTGACCAGGAGGAGCGCGGCGACGAACACGGCCATGGTCATGAGCCCGACCTGCAGCCCGAACTGGATCGCGGCCGGCGCTTCACGGAATCCCGCCGCGAGCGCGCCGAGCAGCACGACGCCTCCGAGGAACGTGGCCGATGCGAGCAGCAGCAGCACCGCGACGCCGGTCCCCAGCACCCGCAGCTGGTCGCGCCACGTGCCTCGCGCGGCGTGATAGGCCCCGAGCACCTGCGTGCGTCCGAGCACGAGGACCGCGGCGACCCCGATCACGACGAGGAGGTACCCCGCCGCATCGCGCGCGGTGTCCGAGACCCCGCGCTGGAACGGGACCACCGCCCGCAGCGGGAGCGGCACGTCGCCCGCGGCCACGGCCGTTCGCACCGGCGCGGCGCGGTTCCCGAAGTTCACGAAGAAGAAGGACCGCGACCGGCCGGTGTCATCCGCCCCCGCGGCCATCGAACCGACGAGGAGGACGGTGGCGATGGCGAGCGCGATCACGATCGTTCCGAGCGCGAAGACGGTGTCACGTCCGCTCATCGGGCGATCATCCGGTGCTGCTCGGTCCCGCGGAGCATCGCGTGCGCGGCGACCGCGCTCCCGATGCCGAGAAATGCGAGCGAGATGATCAGGAGACCGTCGATCGCGACGTCAGCGCCGGTGGTCTGATCGAGCCCCTGCGCGGCGACGAGGATCGCGCTGAACGACGCGCCGAGCTCGGCGCCATGGGCCACGAGCCCCCATACGAGGTAGGCGAGGCTCGGCAGGGCCAGCACGGCGGCGAAGATCCACTCCCAGCCCGTTGCCGGGCCGTCGCTGCGAACGCGTGCCATCACGCCGTCGCGGAAACCGATCGGGAGTGGCGCCGGCCTCGCGGCGCTGAGGAGTCGGTGGATGTCCAGCTCGTCGTTCTCCAGATCGTTCATGAACGCTTGGCCCTTCGTTCGGCGAGCGTGGTCTTGAGCGCGGCACGGGCCCGATGGAGATGCGTCTTCACGGTGCCGAGCGGGATCCCGAGCGCGTCGGCCACCTCTTGATAGGAGAGCTGCTGCATGTGTCTCAGTGTGAGGGCCGCCCGGTATGCCGGCGGTAGCAACGCCATCGCGTCCAGCACCTCTTGGACGTCCTCTTTGCGGACCGCCGAGAGCTCCGGCCCGGCTTCGAGCGGCTCGGGATCGTCGGGGAGGTCCTCGACCGTGATCTCGCGACCGCGGCCCCGCTGGATGAAGTTGAGGCTGGCGTTCGTCGTGATCCGGAAGAGCCACGGCCCGAACGGGTAGGCCGGGTCGTACTGGTGGAGGGCCCGGTAGGCCCGGATGAAGGCGTCCTGGGCGCAGTCGCGCGCGGCGTCGGGGTCATGCGTGATCCGGAGCGCGACGTTGTACACCCGACCTCCATAGCGTTCGACCAG
>DATCOR010000036.1:0-1912 GCA_036564585.1 Candidatus Limnocylindria bacterium
GGTCGAGCGGCTTTGGGGCGGAGGGCTCAGCCAATGTCCGCGAACTCGACGGTGAAGCGCCCGCCCATCTCCATGGCGTCCTTGCCGGTCGCCATGAACTCCGGAGAGCGGGCGGCAGCCTTGAAGGCGTCCATGTCTGCGAACTCCCACTCGGCGTAGTACCGATGCTGCGGCTCGCCCATCGGTGCGCCGAAGACCTTCCCGTGCCGGAACGTCCCGCCGGGCACCTGCCGGCACAATTCGGCGTGCTGCTCGTAGCGCTCAGGATCGGGCTCGGACTCGTACAGAACCAGCGCTCGAATCATCCGCTTCTCCCCTCGTTGGACGAGGCGCAGCCTAACGCGGTAGGTTCGAGAGCAGGCAGGTATCACCGAAAGGAGGCACACCAATGGCTGGAAAGCTCGTCCACTTCGAGATCCCCGCGCGAGACGCCGATGGCGCGACCAAGTTCTACAGCGCGGTCTTCGGCTGGGAGTTCTCGGACTCGGGAATGCCCGGGATCGACTACCGCATGGTGCGGACCGGCGACGACCAGGGCGGCGCCGTCTCTGCGTCCGATTCCGGCGACACCGGTTTGACCGTCTACTTCGACACCGACGACATCGACGCGTCGATCGCGAAGGTGCGCGAGAGCGGCGGGGAGGCCGAGGAAAAGATGCCGATCCCGTCGATCGGTTGGTTCTCGCACTGCAAGGACACCGAGGGGAACTCGTTCAGCCTCTACCAGAACGACGAGTCCGCGCCGATGCCGGACGGGCCGCCTCAAGGGTGACCGCGGCATACGTCCTCCTCTCCCTCGCTGCCGGCGTCGCGGGGTCGATTCAGGTTGCCGTGATGGGCCGTTTCGGCGACCGGATCGGGACGCTGCAGGCGCTCGCATTTTCGACCGTGGTGACGATGGTGATCGCCCTCATCGTCCTGCTCGTCGCGCGACGGAGCGTCGGCGGCTTCGGCGACGCGGTCCGATCGCCGCCGTGGATGTGGTTAGGGGGCGCGATGGGCGTCTTCATCGTCTTCACGATCACGCTCGTCCAGCCGCGGTTCGGGACGTTCGCGACGGTGGCGATCTTCATCGTGGCCCAGATCGCAGCCG
Organism: Candidatus Limnocylindria bacterium; assembly: GCA_036564585.1. Taxonomy (GTDB): domain Bacteria; phylum Chloroflexota; class Limnocylindria; order P2-11E; family P2-11E; genus UBA4735. Next base: position 1,094 of record DATCOR010000036.1, read on the forward strand.
GGGTCGCGATCGACCGATTCGGCTGGTTCGGAGTGGAGCGCGTCGGTCTCGAGTGGACCCGCGTGCTCGGGATCGTGCTGCTTGCTAGTGGCGCGGTGCTGGCGCTGCGACGCTAGTCCCGTACGGAGGCGAGCACGCGCCAACCCGCGAGCGGGAACAGCGCGACGGCGAGGAAGCCGACCTGCCACGACGTCAGGCCGACGAGCACGCCGAAAAGGCCGGGCATGATCGCGCCCGAGCCGTTCAGGAGCGTCTGCTGGAGGCCGATCGCCACGCCGCTCCGTGCGTGACCTGCGAGCTCTACGGCCGCCGCGAACGACAGCCCGTTCCAGCTCATGCTCAGCGCGCCCGCCAGAACGAGGGCTGGGAGCAGGAGAGGCAGAGGCGCACTCAGCAGCGCCGCCGCGACCGCGACGAGGATCGAGATGGTGAGCGCGATCCGGCGGAGGGGCCGAACGCGACTGCGCATCCGGTCCGACCAGCGCCCGGCGGCGATTCGGGCGGCGACCCCCAGCGCCTGCACGACAGCGAGCACCGCGGCGGCAGACCCCGCGGAAAGGCCGCGCCGGTCGTGGAGGAAAAGGACGGTGAAGCCGACCACGCACATCTGCGGCGCCAGGACGAGCGCGCTGCCGGTCGAAAGGATCCAGATCGCGCGGTCTCGGAGGGGCGGGATCGACGGCGTGGCCGACGGCTCCGGGCGCGGGCCTTCGCGCAGCAGCGCGGCGCCGACGACCGCGGTGACGAAGCACGAAAAGCCGAGCGCGCGCAGGCTCCACGCCGTTCCTCCGGCCGCGACGATGTGCGGCAACGTCAGCG
>DATCOR010000037.1:0-1813 GCA_036564585.1 Candidatus Limnocylindria bacterium
CCGAGCAGGACGCGCAGCTCGGCGGGCGCGTAGGGCTTCGTCACGAAGCCGTCGCAGCCGGCCTCGCGCGCGCGTTCACGGTCGGCCTGCATCGCGAGCGCCGACACGGCGATGATCGGGATCTTCTTGGCCCATGGCTCCTCGCGGATGGCGCGGGTGACCGACCAGCCGTCGAGCTTGGGCAGCAGCAGGTCCACGAGGACCGCATCCGGACGTTCGCGCCGCGCGATCTCGAGCCCGGTCAGGCCGTCGGTCGCCGTGAGGGCCTCGTGGCCCGCACCGCGGACGATCCGGCGCGCGACGTCGAGGTTGTTCGCCTCGTCCTCGATGATCAGGATCCGCGCCATCAGTCTGCCGCCCCCGCCGCGGCGACCGCGGCCCGGACGTGCACCGGCATCGTGAAGCTGAAGGTGGCCCCGCCCTGGGGACCGCTCTCGACCCAGATCCGGCCACCGTGCAGCGCCACGAGGCGCTTGCTGATCGCGAGGCCGAGGCCCGTTCCGCCATAGCGGCGGGTGGTGGAAGCGTCGGCCTGCCGGAACTCGTCGAAGATGTAGGCCTGTGCCTCGCTGCTGATGCCGATGCCGGTATCGGCGACGGACACCGTGACCCAGCCCTCGCCGCTGGTGGCCGAAACGGTCACCGCGCCCTTGTCCGTGAACTTCACGGCATTGGACATCAGGTTGACCAGGACCTGGCGGAACCGGGCACGGTCCGCCAGGATCGTCGGCAGGTCGATCGGGATGTCCGCCTTGACGATCAGGTCCTTCGAATCCGATTGCGGGCGCACGAGCGCGACCACGTCCTCGACGATCGGCAGGACGTCGACGTCCTCGACATTGATCTCCATCCGGCCGGCTTCGATCTTCGAGAGGTCGAGCAGGCCGTTGATGAGGCCGAGCAGGTTGTCGGCCGCGGTCGTGACCCGCTGCAGGTCCGCCTCCTGCTGCGCGTTGAGCTCTCCGTCGAGTCCGTCGAGCATGAGCTTCGAGTAGCCGATGATCGCGTTCATCGGGGTGCGCAGCTCGTGCGAGACATTCGCCAGGAACTCGCTCTTGAGGCGGTTCGCGCGCTCGAGCTGGAAGTTGTTGTCACGCAGCTCGCCGACGAGGTCGGCGTTCTCCTTCGCGACCGACACCAGTCGCGCGACGGTCCGCAGCGTCCGGGCCTCCGACTCGGTGATCTCGGCCTCGCCCTTGAAGTACACGGACAGCAGGCCGGTGATGGTGCCGCGCGTGGACAGCGGCACGTGCGCGGCGCTGCGCAGGGTCCCGTACGGGATGTCCGAGCGCTGCACGACATCGGGATCGCCGGTCTTGGCGCTCAGGACGTCGGACGCGATCGTCATCGCCGACTCCGGCTCGATGTTCGTGGTGCTCGCCGCGACGAGCTGCGGCTGGGTGCCGACGTCCCCGCGCAGCACGATGGCCGCGGCGTCCGCCTTCACGAGCGCGACGAGACGGTTCAGCGACTCGGCGAAGATCCGCTCGCGGTCGGTGACGCCGACGACGGCATCGGAGACCGCGTTCACGGTGCGCACCTCGTCGAGGTACTCCTGCTGCGCGCGATCACGTTCTTGGAGCGACCGGGCCATCGTGTCGAACGCCCGCTCCAGGGTGCCGACCTCGTAGGGGGACCGGGCTTCGATGCGTACGCCGAGGTCCCCGGCCTCGATCTTCTGCGCCGCGTCCGCGAGGTGCTCGAGCGGGCTCGTGATCGTTCGTGCGGAGCGGTACGAGAGGACGATGACCGCGGCGATGACTCCCACGAGCAGTGCGCCGAGGATGATGAACAGGGAGCGCTGGGCGTCCTC
>DATCOR010000050.1:0-3778 GCA_036564585.1 Candidatus Limnocylindria bacterium
GCTCGTACGTGACCGTGATGAGCTTCAGCGCGTCACGGGCGGTCTGCGCGTCGTCCGCGGCGACGATGGCCACTGGATCGCCGAGGAACCGCACCTTCTTCCTCGCGAGCGGGTACTGATCGCTCTTCATCAGGCCGTAGAGCTCTGCATTCGGCAGATCGGCATGCGTGCGGACAGCGCGGACACCGGGCAGCGAGCGGGCCTTCGCCGTGTCGATGGAGACGATCCGTGCGTGCGGATGCGGGCTGCGGAGCGTCGCGCCATGCAACATGCCCGGCACCCAGAGGTCGCTCGCGTACTCGAACTCGCCCTTCACCTTCGGTGGGCCGTCGGGCCGCTCGACCGACTCGCCGACGGTCCCGCGCACGCGCTCACGGGTGAGCGTCATGCGCGCGCGCCCTTCGCGACCGCGTGCACCGCCTCGAGGATCTTGCCGTACCCGGTGCAGCGGCAGATGTTCCCCGAGAGGGCCTCGCGGATCTCGGCATCGCTCGGCTCGGGGTTGCGCTGGAGCAGCGCGTTCGCGGCGACGATCAGTCCGGGTGTGCAGAACCCACACTGCACCGCGCCGGCCTTCAGGAACGCCTGCTGCAGCGGATGCAGCTTGCCGCCGACCGAGAGCCCTTCGACCGTCTCGACCGTCTTGTCGGCGCACGCGGCCGCGAGCACGAGGCAGCTGCACACAAGCGCGCCGTCGAGCGTCACCGAACACGAGCCGCACTCGCCCTGCTCGCACGCGTTCTTGCTGCCCGGGAGCTCGAGCTCCTCACGCAAGAATGAGAGGAGCGATTCGCCATCGCGGGCCTCGGCCGCACGGGACGCGCCGTTGACCGTGAGCTGAACGCGCATCAGGCGATCCGCGCGACGCGCGCGAGCGCCCGAGCGCCCATGACCGCGAGCACGTGGCGGCGATAGGCGGCCGTACCGCGCACGTCGTCGATCGGCCTGGCGGCCGCGGCCACCTTCGCGCCAAACTCCGCGCACGCGGCGTCGCTCGGCACGAACGGGCGCCAGCTCGCCTCATCGAAGAGGCCCTCGGCGAACAAGGTCGCCTCCGGTGCACGCAGGATCGTCGGCCCGCACGAGCCGAGGCCGATGCCCACGCGCTTGCGCGCGCGGTCGGCGACAAGGGCCAGGCCCGCGACCGCGATGACCATCGCGTTGCGCGTGCCGACCTTCATGAACACCTGCGCTGGGCCGGCATGCTCCCAGCCGACCCCCGTCACGAGCTCGTTCCGCGCCCGGACGTTCTTCTTTGGCCCGGTCATGAACTCCGTGAATCGCACACTGCGGCGTTCACCCCTCGAGCGCAGCTCCACATACGCGTCCAGGGCCATCAAGACCGGAAGCGCATCGCCGGCCGGCGACGACGTGGCGACGTTGCCACCGATGGTCGCCGCGTTGCGGATCTGCGGAGATCCGACCGTGCGGGCCGCCTCGCGCAGGGCGACGGACCCGCAGTCGCGCTCGAGCATGGTCGTGAACGTCACGCCCGCGCCCATGGTCACGTACCCGTCCACGGAGAGCCGCCGCAGCTCCTCGATCCGATCGATCGCGACGATCGCCTCGGGCCGCTTGCGTCCGAAGTTGATCTCGACCATCAGATCGGTGCCGCCGTTGATGACCTCCGCGCCGGGCCGCTCGGCGATGAGGGTCAGCGCGTCATCGAGAGTGCGCGCGACATCGACATTCACTGGTGAGGGACTATAGGAGCGTGTCTCGGCGCAACATCAATGATGTGCTAGCCGATGCGCGGGCGCGGCTCACACGGCTGACCCCGGCGCAGGCGGTAGCGCGGGTGCGCGAGGGATGGACCCTCGTGGACGTGCGGGCGAACGACCTGCGCGCGAGGGACGGCCACATCCGCGGCGCGGTGCATGCGCCGCTCAACGTCCTCGAGTGGCGCGTCGATCCGGCCTCAGGCGCACAGGAGCCGGCGCTCGCGGGCAAGGAGGATCGGCTGATCCTCTTTTGTCAGGAGGGATATTCGTCGAGCCTCGCCGCGATCCGACTGCAGGAGCTCGGCTTCCCGAACACGACCGATGTGATCGGCGGGTTCAAGGCCTGGGTGGACGCGGGCCTACCGCTCGAGACCGAACAGCAACGCGACGGCCTGCACGAGGCCCGGGATGAATGAGATCAGCGCGACGATCACCAGGATCGTCGCGATCGCGCGGAGCACCGGGCGCGACCGGTAACGCTGTGGCTCCGCGTCGGCCAGGATCTCGCGCGCGCGGCCGGCATCGTGCGCGAACACGGCGACCCGGAATGCGCCGGGCCCGAACCCGAGACCGGCCGGTGCGATCTGGCGGGGAATGCCGGACTGCGAATCGAACCGGACGCGCGCCGGGACTCCCTCGGCGCGGAGCCGACCGGCAATGAGCTCGGCGACCGGCTCGCTGTCGACGGTCGCGACGATCACCTCGTCCACGCCGGCCGATCAGATGCCGGCGCGCTGAGCGAGCGCGGGCAGCGCCTCAGCGGCGCGGGCGCGCACCTCGGCGGCGTCTAACGTGACCGCCTCGAAGTTCCGCACGGCGACCTTCCCGTCGACGATCACGTCGCGCACCGCGCGAGACCCGCCCCCGTACACGATCCGCGTGGCCGGATCGCCCGCGGGCCCCGCCAGCCTCGACGGATCGAGCACGATGAGGTCGGCCTTCTTCCCCACCTCGAGGGTCCCGATCTGGTCATCCATCCGCAACGCGCGCGCGCCATCGCGGGTCCCCATCGCGAGGATGTCCCAGGCCGTGAGCGCACCGGGACCGTGCAGCGATGCGGCCAGCAGCGCGGCCAGGCGCAGCTCGTCGAAGCCGTCGAGCCGGTTGTTGCACGCGGCGCCGTCGGCACCGATGCCGACCGTGATGCCGCGATCGCGGAGCGCGCGGACATCCGCGATGCCGCTGCCCAGCTTCAGGTTCGACGACGGGCAGTGCGTGATGGCGGCGCCGCGATCGGCGAGGATCGCGATCTCGCGCTCGTCGAGATTCACCCCGTGCGCGATGACGCTGCGGTCGTTCACGAGCCCGACGCTGTCGAGGTACGCGGTCGGCGCCTGCCTGGTCGCGCCTTCGATCAACGCGCGCTCCGCGATGTTCTCATTCGAGTGCGTGTGGACCGTGAGGCCGAGCCGCTTCGTGATGTCCGCCACCGCCTCGAGCAGCTCGCGGGTGCACGAGAGCGCGAAGCGCGGCGCGTAGGCGTAGCCGATGCGGCCATCCGCGGCGCCGTCCCAGGCCATCGCGAGGCGGGCGCTCGCATGGAGCGAGGCCGCGGTCGTCTCGCGCAGACCCTTCGGCACGCCGTCGCCGCCGTCCATCATCGTCTGGCCGAACCGCGCGCGGATCCCCGACCCGACGAGCTCCTCGGCGACGACGTCGCCGCCGTGCGTCGTCCCCATGTCGAGGATCGTCGTCGTGCCGGTGGTCAGCAGATCGAGCAGCCCGAGCCGCGCGGTCGCGCGAAGCGACGCCTCGTCGTGCGCCGCTTCAAGGGGCCAGATGCGGTCGCGCAGCCACTCGAGCAGCGAGAGCTCTTCGGCGAGCCCGCGGAAGATCGTCTGGACCAGATGGATGTGCGTCTGCACGAGTCCCGGCATGACGTAGCAGCCGCTCGCGTCGATCGTCTCGCCTGCCGCGCTCGCGGCGATCCGCTGCCCGTCGATGGCGAGATCGCTGACCGCCGGTGCGTCGCCCGGTCGCATCGAGAGGACCGTGCCTCCGGTGATCCTCATACGGCGCGCTCCGCCGCGACGAAGCGGCCGTGCGCGGCATTGTCC
>DATCOR010000051.1:0-13810 GCA_036564585.1 Candidatus Limnocylindria bacterium
CATGCCGCCGACCGCATGCGTGCTGCACGAGTTCACGAGGATGCCCCCGCCGGTGAGGTGAACGTTGACATTCGGTGAGACGTAGAGCGCGTCGTCAGTGCAGGCGGCGGTGAGGGCGATGAGCGCGTAGCCGTTGTTCAGTGGCTCCGCACCGGCGACGCCGCGGGCGCGGACCGGGTTGAATGCGGCCTCGGCCGGCACGAGCGTCGTCTTCACTTGACGGACGATGACGACCTCGACGTGCTTGACCGGGCTCTCCCCGGCGAACGCGCCCGAGGTCGGGGCCATTGACGATGCGACAGTGGCGCCGTTCACGGTCACGCTCGTGCTATTGACACCGTCGACGAAGCCGTTCTTCGCCGCGTCGTTGATCGCCGCTTGGGTCGCCTGAAGCACGGTCCCGCCCTGGTACAAGACGACGGCACCCGCGAACGCGCCGGCGTCGGCGGCCTCCTGCTGGGTGCGCTTGGCCGAGAACAGCTGGCCGGCGTCGAGGGCCAGGCCGACGGCGAACATCAGCGTCATGAACACGATGGCCACCATCACGATGGCCTGCCCGCCCGAGCTCTCCGGCCCGAAGAAGGAACGCGGTCCCTTGTTCATTTCCTCTGGTCCTCTCATCGCTGGATATAGAGCTTCGAGCCGCCACGCAGCGTGATCTGGAAGGCGTTCCCGAGCAGGTAGTACGAGGGCAGTGGCACGAACGGCGCGGTCGCATCCACGCTTACCGGACAGGTGCGGTAGTTGCAGGATCCCGTGCCCGCGATCCCCGGGTAGTCGATCGTGACGCTGATGTTGTAGACGCCGATCGCGTTATTCCTGACCGCGCTGACAACCTGATCGAGATTGTTGTTCGCGGCGGTCGGGTTCGTGCAGCTCGTGCAGGGGCCGACGACCGGGTTGCCGCCGGTCCCGTGGACGATCGCGTAGCGCGTCCCCTCGCGGGACGCGTACGCGAGCGTGTTCTCCTGCCACACCGCGCGCGCGGTGTCGAGGATGCCTGTCACGAGCAACAGGAACAGCGGCAGCACGAGCGCGAACTCGATCATCGACTGCGCGCCCTCATCGCGTCCGAAGCGGCGGAACTTCAGCATCAGTAAGTCCGCATCGACGTGGTCCGGTCGAACGTCCCGCTGGTCGGGATGAGCGGCCAGGCTACCAGCGTGTGCCAGCCGTATTGGACCCGGACAATTACGTAGCAGGGAGCCGCGACCGTCGGGGAGCAGCTCGTCACCGTGACGCCCAGCTGCTGCAGCGTGACCTGCACCATGTTCACGTCTGCCGCGGCCGTCGGCGTCCGGTTGATCTCCTGGATCGTGGCGTTCTGGGCCTCGCCGATCGTGCGGACCGACGACGATGTGATCGCGTAGGCCTCCGCGCCCGCCCGCGAGCCGTTCTCGACGGCGATCTGGAGGGCGTACGCGCGCGCGAGATCGGCGCCGCCGACCACTCCGAAGACAAGCAACGGCAGGCAGAGGGCAAGCTCGACGATCGATTGACCGTCGGCAGCCTTGGCGAACCTTCCCCACGCGGAAAACACCTTGTTCATCGGCTCTTGAATAACGCAAAGTCTAGGGAGGCCGACCGCCGCCAGGACTAGGAGGTTGGTACGGTCCGGGGCCGTACCCACCAGGTGGGGGAGGCCCGCCGATCAAATGGCAGGGAGCCCTCTAGGGCGTGATGAGGTGGATGGGGTTTCCGCGGATGTTCACCGACCACGTCGCCGTGTCGTTGCCGCCGCCACCGTTGCTCAGGTCGTATTCGACCTTGAACCAGCCCGGGCCAGGCTCCCCGGGCGGCGTCGGCGCCGCGTAGTTGATCGGAAGGACGATGTCGATCGTGATCAGTTGATTGTTGTAGCGGTTGGTCCCGCCGCTCGCGACCTGGATCTGCGTCGCATTGTTTCCGCTCGTCGGCGGCCCGCCACCGGTCGCGGTCCAGTTGAAGGTCGCCTGCGAATAGCCGGCCGCCGTCGGCATCAGCACATGGATGAACGCGTCGCCGCCGACGTCGCCGAGGTCGTGGACCTTGATCTCAAGCGTCTTGCCGGCGTGCACGGCCGGGATCTGCGCGAGATAGAAGATCTGGCTCGTGTTCACGGGTAGGTTGTTGTACGTGCACATGCGGCTCTGGCCGAACACCCGCGGGCTCCCGCCGGTCGCCGTCGCCATGACCCCGAACATGTTCTCTGCATCGGTGTTGTTGTTGTTCGCGCTGCTGGTCGTCACCTCGAGGCGGTAGTTGCCCGCCGCGAGGCCACTGGCCATCTGCCACCACGCGTTGTGGGATGGATCGGCGCTGCAGTCCGCTGAGCTGCTTCCGTCATAGCCGGAGCCGTAGTTCTGGTTGCCCCTGAAGGCCGCTCCCTTGTCGACCTGATTCTTGTTGTTGAACAGCCCGGCGCTCGTCGCGACGCTGATGTCATCGGCGGTCGAGTAGGGCGTGCCGTTCATGTTCCACAAAGTGAAGTCGGTGGTCACCGGATCGTTCCCACCGTTGCCGATCCAGTGGTCACCCGTGCCGAGCTGCTGTCCGTTCGCGGGGCCAGCCGTGCCGATCCCCGTCGCGCAGAACGTCGCGTCGTATAGGTACACGGTGCCGTTGATCGCGCCGGCGGGCACGTCGACCTCATAGCTGTAGCCAAGCGGGTCGTACTGGCCGTTCAGGGTGGGGTTGCCGTTGTAGAAGGTCGAATAGAGGTCACCGTTGCTGCGATTGCCACCCTTGGTGATCTCGGCCGTCCAGAAACCCTGGCTGGCGAGCGGTCCGCCGCCGGCCGCCGCGTTCACCTGGTTGCACGCGCTGTTGCTGCAGAGCTTCGCGATACCGAGGTAGTTCTGGGGACTGCCCATCGGGACCGGGAGGATGAATTCAGCTCGGGCGTTCCGGCTGCTGGTGATCGAGAACACCCCGAACACGCGCATGAACCAGGTGCGGACCGGGGCGCTGATGCTGACGTTGAGCAACTGCGAGTTCACTGGATCCTGTGTGGCGGTCACGATCACGCCACCGGCACCGTCGGTGTAGCCGTTCTGCGTCGTCGCGGCCTTCGCCGCAGTGATCGCACCCGGGACGTTGCCCGGCAGATACACCGCCCCGGCGAGGGCGCCGGCATCCGCGGCGCGCTGCACCCGAACGAGGTTCAGCTGGAACCATCCGATGTCGACGACCAAGCCGACGAATCCAATGAGCGAGGTGAGGAGAAGCGCGACCATGACGAATGCTTGTCCTTGCTCGCCGGCGAGCGTGGCACCGTCCCTCAGGACGGCCAGCGGATTACTGCGTCGCATTGAGCACCATGACCGTCGCGTCGGATAGGCCCCAGGTCCCGACGCCAGGCAGGAAGTAGCGGAGCGGCGTCTTGGGCTGGTAGTTGTATCTCACCGTGACTCCGACCGAGTCAGCCGGGACCACGTTGTTCCTGCTGCAGGCTGTCCACCCGGCGCTTCCCGATAGGGTGAAGTCGAGCGGGCTTCCATCGATGACCGGACCGCCGTTGAGGTTGTAGGTCCAGACGTTCACCTTGCCCGGGGTCTCGGCGCCGCTGGCCGTCGCCTGGAAGATCCTGATCTGGGTCACGTTCGCGAGCGTGATCTCCGACCCTGCGCCGGTCAGCGACCGCTCGACCGAGGCGACGATCTGCGGATCGACGCTCGCGGCGTTCGGTGACTGTCCCGCGCCGCACCCGAGCGGGTTGCCGCCATTGGCGAGGTTCGATCCCATCCGCGCGCCCTCGCGGGTCGCCGCGCTGATCGTCAAGTGAGTGCTGAAGAGGAAGCCCATCTCGACCAGGCCGAACACGAGCGGCATGATGAGCAGGGTCAGGAGCAGCGCCATTTCGACGGTTGCCTGGCCGCGGTCGTTGCGCCATTTCGCGATCACTGCTGTGGCTCGACCCGAGTCGCCGAGGTGAGACTGAAGGTGAGCGCGCTGAGCGAGATCTTCGCCACCGAGGTGATCCAGTTGTGCGTGTAGGTGATCGTCACGCCGATGTTGTCCGGGCCGGGGTGACCGACGCCGCAACCGGCCAGCACGTCACACCGCACCGACTCGGGATACGTCGACGAGGAGAGCGTGTACGGCACGGTCAACGAGGTTCCGTTCCCGTAGTCGCAGGTCGTCGAACCCGAACGGGCATAGAGATTGTCCTCGCCGTTCTGCTCGACGCCGTTCTTGTCGGACCAGAAGATCTTCACGGTCTGCACGCGCACCGGGCGCGCCGGCGACACGATGTCGCGCTCGACCCGATCAAGCACCACACAGTCGGTGCCGGCGATATTCCCGCCCTCCGCGGCGAGCATCGACGCGTCTCGGGACGCGAAAAAGACGCTGTCCCGTGAGTTGAAAGCGAGAGAGAATTCGACGAGCCCGACGATCAGCATCAGCAGCACAGGCAGGATCAGGGCAAACTCAACCAGGCTCTGCCCGCCGTCGTCGCGATGCACGGACATTGAACGTCGTGGCACGTTTTCAATGCTAGGAGCGGGTCCGGCGCCGCAGGGGGTACGTCTGGGGTAGGTAATTCAGCTACCGCCGCCTGGCCGTGACCTGACACGTGGCCCATCTCGTCACATCGGGTCATCGAAGCCCGCGCGGCTCCCGGAGAACCTGCGATGGGCAGAGACTCTAGAATCACTCCGTGCCCCAGTCCTCCGCCACCTTCGAGCAGCGCGCCGCCCGGGTCCTCTCGCCGGTCCTCGGCCACTACACGTGGCTCGAGGTCGACCACGCCGAGGGGAGCTGGCTCATCACCCGCGACGGCAAGCGCGTCCTCGATCTCACCTCGGGGATCGCGGTCACGCCAGTCGGCCATGCGCATCCAAAGGTGGTTGCGGCGATCCAGGCCCAGGCTGCCAAGCTCTCGCACATCTGCGCCGGCGTCGCGGCGTACGAGCCGAACATCGCGCTCGCTGAGGCCCTGACGGCGGTCATGCCCCGCGGGCTCGACATGGTGTTCTTCGGCAACTCCGGCGCTGAGGCGATCGAGGCGTCGATCAAGCTTTCGCGCCAGGTGACCGGCCGCGAGGCGATCATCGTCTTCCGCGGTGGGTTCCACGGCCGCTCGACCGGCGCGGCCTCGGTCACGACCTCGAAATCGCTGTACCGCAGGGGCTACGGCGCGCTCCTGCCGGAGGTACACGTCGCGCCGTACCCGTACCCGCTGGACTGCCCGATCACACCGGCGCACGACGCCGAGACGTGCGGCCAGCATTCCCTCGCGACCATCGAGCAGATGCTCGAGCACGACGTCCCGGCCGAGCACGTCGCGGCGATCCTCATCGAGCCGGTCCTGGGCGAGGGTGGCTACATCGCCGCGCCGACGTCGTTCCTGCAGGGCCTGCGCGAGATCGCGACCCGCATCGGTGCGCTTCTCGTGTTCGACGAGGTCCAGAGCGGCTTTGGCCGCACCGGCGCCTGGTTCGCGGCGCAGCGCTTCGGGGTCACGCCCGACGTGATGACGCTCGCGAAGGCCCTGGGTGGTGGACTGCCGCTCGGTGCGGTGGTCGCGCCGCGCGCGCTCCACGAGCGCTGGAAGACATCGACGCATGGGTCGACGTTCGGCGGCAACCCGGTGTCCTGCGCCTCGGGCCTTGCGACCCTCAATGTGCTGAAGGATGAAAAGCTCATCGAGCGGGCGGACCTCGTGGGCAAGATCATCGTTGAGGAGCTGGCCCCCCTGAAGCGCGACCCGCGCGTACGCGAGATCCGCACGTTCGGTGCGATGGCCGCGATCGAGTTCGCCGACAAGACCGCGTCGAAGGCCGCGATCCACGGTGCGCTCGAGCGCAACGTGCTGCTCATCACCGCCGGGTCGCACGATCAGGTCGTCCGATTCATCCCGCCGCTGAACATCGCCGAGGACGACCTGCGCACCGGCGTCCGGGCGTTCGTCCAGGCTGCCCAGGCCGAGGCCGTCGGAGCGCCCGCCTAGCCCGACCTCTTCGCCGGCGCTCGTTTCACGGCGTTTCTCGGCCTTCCAACGGGCATCTGTGCGCTGTCGTGAAATCGTGTCCATTCCGCTCTTGACAGACCCCATCCGCCGGAGCATCGTTCGCCCCCTGCGCCACTAGATGTTGTGCCAAGCGCAGGTATCGGGACGATATCTAGTGGTCGCGGACGCTATGAGGAGGAGCAAGCCATGTCGCACGCTTCCGCGCATGCCACGGCGCACCGGGATCTCCTCCTTCTATTGCCGAGCCGGCGCGGCACCGTTCCCACCCTGACCCCAACAACTCACTAGGAGCCCAGAAAATGGCCATTGCCGAGCTACCGCCGCAGTTCGCCCAGTCCGACCGCGAGTCCTCGGGGCTCCGCTTCGAGCGTTACTTCACCCGCGACGGCCGCCACCCCTACGACGCCATCGACTGGGAGCTCCGCGACGCGGTGATCCCGGGCGACGGCGCCAACGTCTTCGAGCAGAAGGGCGTCGAGGTCCCGGCGTTCTGGTCGATGACCGCCACGAACGTCGTGGCCTCCAAGTACTTCCGCGGCAAGCTCGGCACGCCGGCGCGCGAGACGAGCGTGCGCCAGATGGTCGACCGGGTGGTGGACCAGATCGCCAGGTGGGGCATCGAGGGCGGCTACTTCGCCACGGGCGAGGACGCCTCGATCTTCGCCGACGAGCTGAAGTACCTCATGATCAATCAGCACGCGTCGTTCAACTCGCCCGTCTGGTTCAACATCGGCGTCCCAGGCATTCCGCAGCAAGCCTCAGCGTGCTTCATCGTCTCGGTCGAGGACTCGATGAACTCGATCCTCGATTGGTTCAAGACCGAGGGCGTCATCTTCAAGGGCGGATCGGGCTCAGGCGTCAACGTGTCGACGATCCGCTCGAGCAAGGAGCACCTCTCGGGCGGCGGCTTCGCCTCGGGCCCGGTGTCGTTCATGCGCGGCGCGGACTCCGTGGCCGGCTCGATCAAATCAGGCGGCACGACGCGCCGCGCAGCGAAGATGGTCGTGCTCAACACGGACCACCCTGATGTGCGCGAGTTCATCTGGTGCAAGGCGAAGGAAGAGCAGAAGGCCTGGGCCTTGGGCGAACAGGGCTATGACATGGGCCTCAACGGCGAGGCCTGGCAGTCGATCCAGTTCCAGAACGCGAACAATTCGGTGCGGGCAAGCGACGACTTCATGCGCGCGGCGCTCGCCGACGAGGACTGGCGGCTCACAGCGGTGAGCACCGGTGACACCGTGGAGACCGTGAAGGCGCGCGCGCTCCTTCGTGAGATCTCCGAGGCGGCATGGGCGTGTGGCGATCCAGGCATGCAGTTCGACACGACGATCAACGATTGGCACACCCGTCCAGTGAGCGGCCGGATCAACGCATCCAACCCGTGCAGTGAATTCCTCAGCCTCGATGACACCGCGTGCAACCTCGCCTCGCTGAATCTCATGCGGTTCCGCCACGACGATGGTGAGTTCGACCCGGAGCGCTTCGCGAAGGCGGTCGACCTCATCATCACCGCGCAGGAGATCCTCGTTGGCTTCGGTGACTACCCGACCGAGAAGATCACCGCCAACGCTCGCACGAACCGTGAGCTCGGCATCGGCTACGCAAATCTCGGTGCGTTGCTCATGGATCGCGGCCTGGCCTACGACTCCGACGAGGGTCGCGGATACGCGGCATCGATCACCGCGCTGCTCACCGGCGAGGCCTACGCGCAATCGGCACGGATCGCAGGTGTCGTCGGCCCCTACCAGAACTATCCGCTGAACCGCTCTGGCCACGACCGGGTCATGGAGATGCACCGCCTGCACGCGTACCGGATCCGTGAAGAGATCGTCCCGTCGGACCTGCTCGGCGCGGCGCGCCAAGCGTGGGACGACGCGGTCGCCGTCGGCAAGCGGAACGGGTACCGCAACGCGCAGGCCAGTGTCCTCGCCCCTACCGGCACGATCTCATTCATGATGGATTGCGACACCACCGGCGTTGAGCCGGATATCGCGCTCGTGAAGTACAAGAAGCTCGTGGGCGGCGGGATGCTCAAGCTCGTCAACCAGACCATCCCGTCCGCGCTCTCAAGGCTCGGCTACACCGAGAGCCAGGTCAACGCGATCACCGCGCACATCGAGGCGACCGGCACGATCGAGGGCGCACCCGAGCTCGCCGACCGGCACCTTTCGATCTTCGACTGCGCGTTCAAGCCGCAGAACGGCACGCGGACGATCTCGCACATGGGCCACATCAAGATGATGGGCTCCGTCCAGCCGTTCATCTCGGGAGCGATCAGCAAGACCGTGAACTTCCCCGAGACCGCGACCGTCGAGGACGTGATGGACGCGTACGTCGAAGCGTGGAAGCACGGCGTGAAGGCCATCGCGATCTATCGCGACGGCAGCAAGAAGGTCCAGCCGCTCTCCACCGGCAAGGAGAATTCCAACTCGAAGAAGGACGCCGCTCCGGCGGTGACCGAGACCGTCATCGTGCCGCGCCCGCGTCGCCGCCTCGCCGACACCCGCGCCTCGCTCACCCACAAGTTCACGATCGAAGGCCACGAGGGCTACATCACCGTCGGCCTGTTCGAGGACAACACGCCGGGTGAGCTCTTCGTCACGATGGCGAAAGAGGGCTCGACGCTCTCCGGGATGATGGACGCGTTCGCGACGAGCATCTCGCTCTCGCTGCAGTACGGCGTGCCGATGGCCCACCTCGTCGAGAAGTTCGCGCACATGCGCTTCGAGCCGTCCGGCTGGACCGGCAACTCCGAGCTCGGCTTCGCGAAGTCGATCGTCGACTACGTGTTCCGCTGGCTCGGCTACCGGTTCCTCTCGACAGAGGACAAGATGGCGATCGGACTCGTGCGCACGAGCGAGATCGTCGATCCCGCGCCGCAGCTCGAGCTGCTCAGCAAGGCCGTCTCGATGGCCGCACCCGCCGGGCCGACGCAGGAGACCACCTGGTCCGAGCCGACCCACCCGACCCCGCGTCGTATGAATTCGACTCCCGACGCACCGCCCTGTCCGCGCTGCGGCTGGCTGACCGTTCGCAACGGCACCTGCCACAAGTGCGAGAACTGTGGCGAGACCACGGGGTGCAGCTAGCACCCCCTCACTGAGTCAGGCCCTGGCCGGCCCGCCCGTCGGCCAGTACGCCTTTCGGCCCGGCGGTTCCTGCTCCCCTGGACCGCCGGGCCGCTCTTTGTCCGCTCAGCTCCTCAGTCGGGATTCGCGCGTGTAGCGGCTGGCGGGCACTTCCGGCGCTTGCTCGTCACGTGCGTCCGAGATGGAGGCATATCCCTCCGGACGAGTCTTCGCGCCTGAAGTGCCCGCCAGCCGCCATCACCGCGCGTGTCGCACGCCGCCGCCGGACCAGTCGCTTCGGCTGGGAGATCGCGGGACGACGGCACGTTGTGCGGAGGCGGGCAGGCCGCCGACCTTCCCGCCGGCACCGAACGCCCCGTCGCGGGCAGGCCGCCGACCTCGCCCGCCGGCCAGGACAGGCCCGAACAGCGGCCCTCGGCGTATCGGCGGGGTAACGGCCGAAGCGGGGGGTAGGTCGGATGGCTGCCGGGTACGACTTATGCGTACCCAAGGGTGATGCGCGAAGGGGGAACTGGACCCACGATCGCTGCGTCGATATGGCGACAGCCGTTCCGGTCGACGAGCGAGCGGGCGGTCGATCAACAGGGGAGGCGCGAGGAGTGACCGTCACCGCGAAAGAAGCGCGCACGTACGGTGTGAGCCGCGCGCCCTGGCGCCATCTCCTCGCGCCAGTGCTCGCCGCGGCGGCGCTCGCGGTCCTGGCACTCGGCGTGGATGCCGCGTTCGCGGAGCGCGCGCTGCCGCGCGTCACCGTCGGCGGCGTCGAGGTCGGTACGTTGCCGGCCTCCGAGCTGCGCGATCGGCTCGTGCAGGAGATCGCGCGCCCGTGGGCTGCCGCGCAGGTCGTGGTCCGCGGTCC
This sequence comes from Candidatus Limnocylindria bacterium, assembly GCA_036564585.1. GTDB lineage: Bacteria > Chloroflexota > Limnocylindria > P2-11E > P2-11E > UBA4735. Next base: position 9,902 of record DATCOR010000051.1, read on the forward strand.
TGACGGACTCGAGTGGACGACGACGAACGAGACGCTCGCGATCGCGCCGGATGTCGATCTCGCCGTCATGCAGGCGCTCGCGTACGGCCATTCCGGTTCGCCGGCTCAGCGGATCGTCGCCTGGATGGATGCGCTCGAAGGCCGCGCTGCGGTGCCGTTCGCGATGCGTGCTGATGGCGCCGCCGCGGACGAATGGGTGCGCACGATCGTGGCCGCGGTCGACCGACCGGCCTCGGACGGCGCGATCGTCCCGACACTTCTCGGCATCGACGTGACCCCGGCGGTCGTGGGCCGGACCGTCGACGGCGCGGCGCTGCGCCGCTCTCTGGTGGCCTCGAGCGCACTCGGCGATCGCGCCATCGCGCTCCAAGTCCACGAGACGTATCCGGCCGTCGACCCGAGCGGCATCCGCGACGCGGCTGCCAAGGCGATCGCGGCCACGACGGCGCTCACCATCGTCGCGGGCGACCGCAGCACGAGCGAGGATGCCGCAGGGCTTGCCACGCTCCTGGTCATCGAGAAGATGGTCGCGACGCCCGACGAGCTGGACGCGATCCCGGCCGGCGCGTCAGCTCCCGCGACCCGCTACGTCTACCGCACGCGCTTCGACGACGTGCGCGTCGCCGAGTGGGTGAGCCGCCTCGCCGCGCTGCTCGACCATCCCGCAAGGAACGCGGCATACGCTGTGCAGCCCGACGACAGCCTGGTCGTCGTGCCGTCCGTCGACGGCGTGAAGATCGATCAGCCGCAGCTCGTCGCCGCCGTCATGGAGCGGCTGTTCACACCCGTGACCGCGCCGCGCGAGATCGCGCCCGTGTTCGTCGCCGATGCGCCGGTGCTCACCACGGAACAGGCGACCCAATATGCGCCCCAGATGACGCAGGTCGCCACGTTCACGACGACGTATCCCGCCGACTTCGCTCGTCACGCGAACATCACCACAGGCGCGATGCAGTTCAACGACCTCGTGCTCGCCCCGGGCCAGTCGTTCAGCTTCTGGGATCTCCTCGGCCCGGTGTCGGTGGACCGCGGCTACGCGTTCGCCGGCGCGATCATCGAAGGCAAGTCCGACGAGAACGTGATCGGCGGCGGACTCTGCCAGGTCTCGACGACGCTCTTCAACGCGGTCGCGCGCGCGGGCTTCGAGATCGTCGAACGGCACGCACACGGCTATTACATCGATCGCTACCCGATCGGGTTCGATGCCGCGGTCTTCGAGCCGGGCGTGGACTTCAAATGGAAGAACGACACGCAGTACCCCGTCCTCATCAAGGCGTATCCGTATGCGGCGGCGCTGCGATTCGACCTGATCAGCGTGCCGACCGGCAGGCGCGTCGAGATCGGCGCGCCGTACGAATACAACCTGAAGAGCCCGGCGCCCGATCAGCCCGCGGACCCGGCGTACCTGCCGGGCGGCGTGACGCTGGGCCGCGACGTCTCGCGCACGTGGACGGTCTGGCAGGGCGACGCCGTCGTGCATCAGGAGACCTTCTTCAGCCACTACGTGCCGGTGTGGGGCGGCCCGGCCCGCTAGGCCCCGCAACGTGTAGCCCCGGCGTCGCGTTTCGCTCCATGACGGTTGTCCACCGTCTATCCACGCGGTATCCGTCGGGCCCCGCGAGATCCACCAGATAGTGCGCGTTTTGGCGTATTTCGAGGCCATCCAGTTGGCGTAGCGGAGCGGCCAGCCAGGCCGTTAGTAGGTGTGGTGAGCGGACGAGACGTGCGCGGCGACTTCACAGAGAACCTCGAGGCGGTCGCCCGAGGGGTCCGGCGCCTGGAGCAGATCCAGGACCCGATCCTCCGGGAGGCGGTCGCGGCGGCGCTTCGGCTCAGCGAGCGCGACCTCCGGCCCGATCCGGCGAGCCGCGTGCGGATGCGCAACACCGTCCTCGCGGCGCTCGAGCCAGGGAAGCCGACCACATCGGACCGGGTGTACGGGGCCTTCGCGCTGATCGGGATGCCCGCGCCGATGCTCGTTCGCGTCCTCGTCGCCGGTCTGATCATCGCCGGGGTCCTCGGCGGCGCGACCGTCGCGAGCGCGGACTCACTTCCCGCCGATGCGCTCTACGCGTTCAAGCTCGCCGGCGAGCAGCTTCGGCTCGCGATCGCGATCAGCGTCGAGGATCGCGCCGCGGTCGAGCTCTCGATCGCCGACCACCGCCTCAGCGAAGCGGAACGTCTTGCGGCGAATGGGCTCGAAGACGACTGCATCATCGCGACCGCGAGCTACGGCAGCTCGCTCGCGGACGCGGCCGCCGACCTCGCGACCATCGAGTCGAGCGACCCGGCCACGGCCGCTCTGGTCACGCAGGTGCAGACCGCTCTCACGTTGAGCCAGCAGCGCGTGGTCGAGACCGCGATGCGCCTCGCAGCTGATCCGCGCACGGCCGTCGCGGCCGCGGTGCTCGCGTCAGTCAGCGCGACGTCGTCTCCGAGCAAGGACTCGCCGGCGACGAAGATCGCGGACCAGGCGGCCGCGATCACCACGCGCCTCTCGACCCTCGCGGACGATCGCGCGAAGCTTGCCGATTCCCGGCCGACGCAGGCGCCCCGCCCGAGCGTCAGGCCGCAGACCGACCCGCCTAAGGCGGCCGCGACGGCGCAGCCGACGACCAGCTCGTTGGGCCGAGCAGTTGGCAGCACGCGCGACGCCGCGTCGACGCCACGCCCGACCGCGACCGCTGATCCGGATGCCGACGACGCGTCCGCCGCGGACAGCTTCGTTCAGGCGCCACCGGTGAACGCGATCGCCGCGCGGCTTGCCGCCGAGAAGGCGAAGGAAGCAGCGCACAGAGCGGCGCTCGCCGTCGAAAAGGCGAAGCGTGCCGCGAAGCGCTGGCCGAGCCCCAGCCCGACGCGTCGCTAAAGCGTTACGCGCCGTGGCGCGTGATGGCATCGCGTCTGCGTGCTAGGGCACCGTACGATCCCGCAGTGGACTTCGAAGCATTGGACGCGATGACCGTCGCGTCGACTGTCCACTGCGGGATCGTGTTCGTCCGCTCAGGGCTCGAGGAGCGCTCGCCGGATGAGATCGAGCGCCGCGAGCGTTGCGCGGCGGCGGCCCTCGCTCGCGGATCGATAGCGGACCGTCGCGCGGCGCGCATCGCGATCGGGTGTGCGGACCACGAGCGCGGTCTCGGTGTCGCCCGCGGGCGCGAGGCAGGTCACCTCCGCGCCGAGCCGCGCGGCCCACGTCGCGAGCGACCGCTCGTCGGCGTCCGGCACGACGATCGCGCCGGCCAGCCAAGCCGCGCTGCCATCCGTGTCGCTGAGCGCCCGGGCGATCTCGCCCCCGGTGATCGCTTCGCCGACCGCGAGCCGCCAGCCCCGCGCCACGAGCGCCCGCCCGACCACGACGCCGAGCGTGTCTTCGTCGGTACCCCACACGTGCTGGCCGATCCGTTCGCGGATCGTGCCGTCCATCGCCTCGATCCGGCCCGCGACTACGGCGCCGTCGGTCCCCTTGTCGGTGATCCGCACGTGCACGCCGTCGTTCTTCGCATACGTTGCGACGGTCGGCGCCGTCGAGTGCACGAGCTCGTCGAGCGCCTCTTCCACGCTCGACTCGCCGATGCCGAGGAGCTTCAGCGTGCGCCAGCGGAGGACGCTGCCGTCACCGAGCGACGGCTCGACCTCGACCTCCCACATCCGCGTCATCTCGCGCGGGACCCCGGGCATCGCGATGATCCGCGTGCCGCCTCGCCGGACGTCCCAGCCCGGCGCGGTCCCGAGGGGGTTGGCGAGCGCGCGCGCGGATGGGATCAGCCAGGCCTGCTTGCGGTTCCGTTCCGGCATCGGCGCGCCCCGGCCCGCGAACCACGCCTCGAGCTCCGCCGCGAGCGCCGGATCGACCGCGGGCGTCTCGCCGAGCGCGGCCGCGATCGCCTCACGAGTGAGGTCGTCCTC
>DATCOR010000054.1:0-3057 GCA_036564585.1 Candidatus Limnocylindria bacterium
GTACGAAGGCAAGCGCGTCCTGGTGGTCGGCAGCGGCCATTCCGCGTTCGACGTCCTCATCGACCTCGCCGACCTAGAGGCGACGCCGATCACGTGGCTCGTGCGCCGGCCATTCGCTGACGCGAAGTACGGCGGCGCGGAGAATGACGCGCTCCCCGCGCGTGGCGCGCTCGGCACGCGGATGCGCGGGCTCGTCGATCGCGGCGCGGTCTCGCAGGTGGTGCTGCGCATCGCCGCGCTCCGCACTGAGGCCGAAGGCGTGTTCGTCTCCGACGGCACACGCGATCTCGGACCGTTCGACGAGATCGTCGCGACGACCGGCTTCCGGCCGGACCTGGCCCCGCTCCGCGAGCTGCGCGTGAAGCTCGACGACATCCTCGAGGCGCCGCCGGCGCTCGCGCCGCTCATCGATCCCAACGTCCACAGCTGCGGGACCGTGCCGCCGCACGGCGTCCGCGAGCTGAGCCACCCAGAGAAAGACTTCTACATCGTCGGCATGAAGAGCTACGGCCGCGCGCCGACGTTCCTCATGCTCACCGGATACGAGCAGGTCCGCTCCATCTCCAGTGCGCTGGTCGGCGACATGGCCGGCGCGGAGTCGGTCGAGCTCGTCCTCCCGCAGACGGGCGTCTGCTCCGGTGGCGCGGACTGCTGCGACGGCGTGGACTGCGGCTCCGCCGACAGCACGTGTTGCGGCACGACGCAGGCGGTCATCCCGCTGTCGGCACTCACGCTCGCGCGACCCTAGCCTCGTGGCCGTGAAGCGGCCGTACTACGGGTGGGTCCTCGCGGTCACGTTCGGGTTCACCGAGACCGTGTCCTGGGGCGTCCTGTACTACACGTTCAGCGTCCTCGTCGCGCCGACGACCGCGGAGCTCGGCTGGTCGCGCGCGGAGATCTCGGGCGCGCTCTCGGTCATGCTCGTGGTGTCGGGGCTGGCTGGCCTCGGTGTCGGACGCTGGCTCGACGAGCACGGGCCGCGACTGCTCATGATGGCCGGCTCGATCGTGGCCGTCCCGCTCGTTATTGCGTGGTCGCAGGTCCACGACCTGCTGTCCTTCTATCTGATCTGGATCGGGATCGGCATCGCGTTCGCGGCTACCAACTACGGGCCTGCGTTCGCCACGATGATCGTGTGGTTCCGGCGCGACCGTGCCCGTGCCCTCACCCTGGTCACACTCTTCGCGGGCTTCGCGAGCACGATCTTCGTGCCGCTCGCGGCGTGGCTCGTCTCGGTGCAGGGGTGGCGTGCCGCGCTCGTCACGCTCGCGGTCATCCTCGCCGTCCTCACGATCGCCCCGCATGCGCTGCTTCTGCGCCGGCGGCCCGCCGATCTCGGCCTCGGCGTCGACGGCGATCCGCTCGAGCCGGGCGATGGCGTCTCGGTGGCGCCGCCGGAGCTCAGCGCGTCATTCCGCGAAGCGCTCCGCCACCCGACGTTCAAGTGGCTCGCCCTGGCGTTCGCGCTGTACGCGCTCGGCGTCGGCGTGCCGGTGCACCTCGTCGCGTACCTCGGCGACCACGGGTACTCGCTCGGCTTCGCGGCGACGGCCGCGGGCGGCATCGGCGCGGCGCAGGTCCTGGGCCGGCTCCTGTTCGCGCCGCTGGAGCGCCGGCTTCCGCCGCGCACGATCTCGGTCCTCGTCTACGCCGGGCAGCCGCTCGCCCTGCTCATCCTGCTGTTCGCGCAGTCCGAGATCGGGATCATCGCGTTCGTCGTCGTGTTCGGCGCGGCCCGGGGCGCGGAGACGCTCGTGCGCTCGACGATCGTCGCGGGGCTCTACGGGCCGCGGCGCATCGCGAGCATCGCCGCGGTGCTCACGCTCGCGACGACGCTCACGCAGGCCATCTCGCCGGTGAGCCTCGGCGCGGTGTACGACAGCGTCGGCAGCTACGTGCCCGGGTTCTGGGCGCTCGTCGCGCTGTCGTGCGTCGCGGTGGGCGCGGTGTACCTGGGCGACCGGCGGCCGGCTAGAGCGTGACCTGCATCCCGTCGTTCGCGGGCTCGAGCTCGAGCTCGGCGAGATGAGCCTGCGTCTCCCGGCCGAGGTGGGTGAGGATGATGCGGCCGCAGTCGAGCTTCGTGCGGTTCGCCATGAGCTCGCGATAGCTGAGGTGCGCGGGGTCCGACTTCGAGAAGTTCGTCGACTCGCAGATGAACAGGTCCGCGCCCTTCGAGAGCGTGACCAGCTCCTCGCTCCAGCGCGCATCGCCGGAGTACGCGATCAGCTTCCCGTCGACGTTCACGCGGAGCCCGTGGGGGTCGCTCTCGGCGACGTGCTTCACCGGGTGCGCGCTCACTTCGGCACCGCCGAGTGTGACCGGCGACTCGTGCAGGGTCACGTACGACAGGCCGTACTCCGGCGTGATCACGCCGAAGAAGTCCTTGAACAGCGCCTCGCCGGCGCGGGTCGAGCGTCCTTGCAGGTCGCGCGGTCCTCCGATCGCGAGCGGAGCCGTGCGACCGGCGAAGTGCTGCTCCATCACGAAGAACGGGATGCCGCCGAAGTGGTCGCCGTGCAGGTGCGAGATCGCGATGGCCTGGATCGTGGCCGGATCCAGGGCATTCTTGATCGCGGGGAGCGACGAGCCGCCGCAATCCAGGAGCAATGACGCACCGGTGGCCTCGACGTGGATGCACGCGTGGGACCGGCCACCGTCCGCGAACGCGTTGCCGGTGCCGAGGAATCGGACCTTGACGCTCACCCGATCTCGCTGAGCGCGACGGGGCGCCGATCGCGCCACGACGTCCCGGCCGCCTCCGCGATCCGGAGCGCCTCGAGGGCGTCCGCCGCGGTGCACGGGTTGTCCGCCTGGCCCTTGGCGAATTTCAGGAAGTGCGCGAGCTCGGCGCGGTACGCGTCCCCGAAGCGCACGAAGAACGACGGGTAGGGCGGCCCGGCGAGCGCCGGCGCGTCCGCCTCGACCGATCGCCACGGCGTCCGCGGGTCGATGCCGATGGCGAGCGTGTCCTTCGCGGCGTGGATCTCGACGTGGATGTCGTAGCCCGCCTCGTTGTGCCGAAGTGCGGACATCAGGCCGAGCGCGCCGTCCGCG
>DATCOR010000076.1:0-3824 GCA_036564585.1 Candidatus Limnocylindria bacterium
CGTTCGAGCACCGGCCCGGTGGTGTTCTCGCTCGTCGTGGTCGCCGCCGCGCTCGCGCTGTTCTTCCTCGCCCGGCCCCTCGCCACCGACGCGATCGTGCAGGCCGCCGACGACCACGACGCGCTGCTCCGCCAGTCGGCCGTGCGGGCGATCATCGCGCCGAAGGTCGAGCCGCTCGTCGACGTTCCGGCCGACCCGAACGCGAAGACCGTGGACTTCACGGTCCGCCGTGGTGCGAACGCGTCGCAGATCGCGGCAGACCTCCAGAGCGCCGGCCTCATCAAGTCGGCGCTCGCATTCAAGTTCGTCCTCTTCGAGAGCGGCATCGAGAACTCGATGCAGACCGGGACGTACAAGGTCTCGGCCGCCCTGAGTCCGCGCGACCTCGCGACGCTCTTCCAGAAGGCCCCGGGCGACCAGGTCGCCCTCCGGATCATCGAGGGCTGGCGGCTGACGGAGGTCGCCGCGGCGGTGAACAAGGCGTTCCCGTCGATCAGCGCCGCGGACTTCACGGCGGCGGCGATCGTGGGCACGCGGAACAACTTCGTCTTGAGCGGGCTCGATCCGAAGACGTCGCTCGAAGGCTTTCTCTTCCCCGACACGTACTTCCTCCGCCCGGAGGCGACGGCCGATCAGATCATCGGGGTCCTGCTCGACAACTTCGAGACGAAGGCCGGTCCGGCGCTACGCACGGCGGCTGCCACGCGGAGCGTCGCGATCTACGACATGGTGAAGCTCGCCTCGATCGTCGAACGCGAGGCGCGTGATCGCAAGGAGAGCCCGACCATCGCCGGCGTCTACCAGCACCGCCTCGACATCGGGATGAAGCTCGATGCCGACCCGACGATCCAGTACGCGAAGGGCACCTGGGACGAGCTCTCCCTTGACGACCTGAAGCTCGAGTCGCCGTACAACACGTACCTGATCGCGGGGCTGCCGCCGAGCCCGATCGCGAATCCCGGGCTCGCCGCATTGCAAGCGGCAGCACAGCCGGAGAAGACCGACTTCCTGTACTTCGTGGCGAAAGGTGACGGGACCGGCGATCACGCGTTCGCGAAGACGCTCGAGGAGCAAGAGGCGAACCGGGTCAAGTACGGAAATAAATGAACGCGAGCGACGAGCGGCTCCGCCGCGAGGAGCACGCACGAACAGCCCTGAGCGGTCTCCGGCCGCAGGCCAGAGATTGAGCAAGTGAGCGTCGTCTACCTGCTCGGCCATCCGGTCGAGCACTCGCTGTCGCCGGCCATGCACAACGCGGGGTTCCGCGCCCTCGGGCTGGCGCACTCATACGAGGTGTTCGACGTGACCCCCGACGCGCTGCCCGCCGCGGTCCAGCGGATCCGCACCGGTGAGCTGCTCGGTGCGAACGTGACGGTCCCGCACAAGGAGGCCGTGATGGGGCTGGTGGACACATGGGACGGGCCGACCGCCGAGATCGGCGCGGCGAACACGCTCTCGCGGACGGCCGATGGCAAGCGGGTCCTCGCGTCGAACACCGATGCCGTCGGTTTCGCGTACGCGACGCGGAGCTTGGCGTTCGATGGCGCGCGTGTCCTTTTGCTCGGCGCGGGAGGCGCGGCCCGAGCGGTCCTCGTGGCGCTGTTGGTCCGCGGCGCGCACGTCGCGATCACGAACCGCTCGCCGGAGCGCGCGCGGACGCTCGCGCGCGCGATCCCGCATCCGGTCGAGCGTGCGCCGCGGGTGATCGACTGGTCGGCCCGCACAGATCTCGCCGAGACGGATGTCGTGGTGAACGCGACGTCACTCGGGCTGCATGGAGAGGATCCGCTGGACGGCGCTCCGCTTCGCCGCGGTCTCACCATCGTGGATCTCATTCCCACCGCAGTCACGACGCCGCTCGTGAAGCGCGCGCGGGCCGCTGGTCTGGACGTCGTGGACGGGCTGCCGATGCTCCTGCAACAGGCCGCGTCGTCGTTCAAGATCTGGACCGGGCAGGATGCCCCGGTGGACGTGATGCGGTCGGCGCTGTTCGCGAGCGTGAGCTAGCGATGCGGTTCCTCACCGCGGGCGAGTCGCACGGCCCGGGCCTCTCGATCATCGTCGACGGGGTGCCCGCGGGGCTCGCGATCGACGGCGCCGCGATCGACGCGGACCTACGGCGCCGGCAGCTCGGCTACGGTCGCGGGGCGCGCCAGCGCATCGAGCACGACCGCGCGCGCATCAGCGGCGGAGTACGTCACGGCAGGACCACCGGCGCGCCCGTCGCACTCTGGATCGAGAATCGCGATGCGGTCAACTGGGAGCGCGTCATGAGCGTGACCCCGCTCGCGGAAGGGCCCGACGCGGTCACCCGGCTTCGACCGGGCCACGCCGATCTCGCCGGCGCGCTCAAGTACGGCCACGAGGACGTGCGCGACGTCATCGAACGGGCGAGCGCGCGGGAGACCGCGGCCCGGGTGGCCGCAGGCGGTATCGCGAGGGCGATCCTCGCGACCATCGGCGTCGACGTGTTGAGCGAGACCATCCGGATCGGCGATGCCACGGCGGCCGCGCGCTTCGACCGCGAAGCGATCGAGGCGAGCGAGGTGCGCAGCGGGGACCCTGCGGCGTCCGCGCGCATGGTGAGCGCGATCGCCGCGGCCCGCGAAGCCGGCGACACGCTCGGTGGCGTGACCGCGGTGCGCGCGTCGAACGTCATCGCCGGTCTCGGCAGCTACGCGCAATGGGACCGCCGGCTCGATGGCCGGATCGCCCAGGCCCTGGCTTCGATCCCGTCGGCTAAGGGCGTGGAGTTCGCCGACGCGTTCGACGCGGCCGGGGAGCGCGGCAGCCGGGTCCACGATCCGATCGAGCGCCGGGGCGCCGGCTTCGGGCGTCCGCGCAACCGGGCCGGCGGCCTCGAAGGGGGGGTCACCAACGGCGAGGACGTCGTCGTGCGCGTGGCGTTCAAGCCCATCTCCACGCTCATGCGGCCGCTCCCGTCGGTCGACCTGCGGACCGGCGAAGCCGCGCCGGCGCACGTCGAACGGAGCGACATCTGCATCATCCCCGCGGCCGGGGTGGTCGCCGAGGCGATGCTCGCGCTCGTCCTCGCGGACGCGCTCTGCGCGAAATTCGGCGAGGACACGATCGACGACATGACTGCCGCCGTGGCGCGGTACCGCGAGCGACTGAAGCCGATCGCCGACCGCTGATGCATCTCTTCCTCACAGGACCGCCGGGCATCGGCAAGTCGTCGGTCGCGCCGCTGCTCGCGGAGGCGCTCGGCGGTCGCGCGATCGACCTCGACGACGAGATCGAGCGCATGGCAGGGAGGCCGTGCACGAAGGTGATCACCGAGGACGGCATGCCGCGTTTCCGCGCGCTTGAGTCCGAGGCGCTGGCTGCACTTCAGCCCACGCCGGCCCTCATCGTCGTCTCGACCGGCGGTGGGGCCGTGCTTCTCGAGCCGAACCGCCGTCGGATGTCCGAGCTCGGGCTCCGCGTCGGGCTCACCGGCACGGTGGCGACGGTGGCCCGCGGCATCGCGGCGACGATGGGGAAGCGGGCGCACCTGGACGTCGGCCCCCGGCAGCACGCGGCGCGCGTCCTGAAGGAGCGGCGCGACGTCTACGCGGACGTCGACGCGTCCTTCCGCGTGGACGGCGTCGAGCCACATGAGGTCGCACTCGCGATCGCCGCGTGGCTCGTCTCGGCGCGCGGCATCCGGATCGATGTCCAGGCGTCGCGGCCGTATCCGGTGCTGATCCGCGCGGGGCTGCTCGAGCATGCCGGGACGCACCTCCGGGACGTCGGCTGGCAGGGCCGGGTGGCCATCGTCGCCGACTCGCTCACCGCCGCGCGGCACGCGCCGGCGGTCCGCC
>DATCOR010000207.1:0-3041 GCA_036564585.1 Candidatus Limnocylindria bacterium
GGTCTGCACCTTCCGGAACACCGCGCTGCGGAGGTCCCGGCCGAAGCCCATGGCGACCCGCGCCCCCCAGTACGCACCGACGACGGACGCGCCGGCAAAGATGACCGTCACGAGGATCATGACGGCGCCCGCTTTCCAGATGTAGTCGAGATCGCCGCGCACGACGCCGTTGTTGATGATGTCGGCGTTCAGCTCGGGCAGGAAGAGGTTGGCGATCGACTGCACGAAGAGCAGGCCGATGACGAGCGCGAGCTCACGCCGGTACGGCGCCAGGTATCGCTTCAGCAGCTCGATCATTGGATATCAGGTTGCCGAATATTCGGGAACCTGTCAATATGTCATCTGTGTCGCTCCTGAAGCGCCCCGCGGGGTCAGCCGTGTACGGCCTGCGGATCCTCAATCACTACTTCTCGCAGCGGTTCGCCGGCGCGCTCGAGACACACGACCTCACCCTGCCCCAGATGGGGATCCTCTTCGACGTGGCCCGCATTCGGGGCGTCTCGAGCGCGGGCCTGGCGCGCGTGCGGCGGATGACGCCGCAGACGATGAGCGAGATCATCACCGGCCTCGAGCGGGACGGCCTGCTCGAGCGGCGGCCGCGGCATGGCCGGACCCTCGGGCTCTACCTCACACCCGCGGGCACGGCTCGGCTCACGAGGGCCGGGACGGCCGCGGCCGGGATCGAGCGCGAGATGCTCGCAGCCCTCTCGACGCGGGAGCAGGACCGCTTCCGCGAGCTCATCTTCAAGTGCGTGACGCAGCTCACCGCCGGCGAGGAGCGCCGCGCGGGCTAGCGCCGGGCGAGCTTCTGCAGCGTCGGCGCGCCGCCGGGCGGAACGAGGCCGGGCGCGACGCCGAAGGTGTGGGTGACCTCAGCGACGTACACGTCACCGTGCGAGTCGACCGCGATGCCATGCGGCGCGGTGAACCCGCCGGGCGTCCCCGGCGCGCCCGCACCCCATCGCGCGACCACCGTGCCGTCGCTCCGCAGCGCCGACACGCGGCCGTAGCGATCGGTCGTGATCTCGCCGAACCGATGCGACCGCTGGCCGGCCCGCCACCAGAGTTCCGCCACGTAGATCAGCCCATCCGGCCCGACCACGAGGTGCGTGGGCCGCTGGATATCGAGCCACTCGCCGAGATAGCGGCCCTCGGGATCGAACCGCTGGATCCGATCGTTCTCGCGGTCGGCCACCAGCACCTCGCCATCGGCGAGGACGCAGATGCCGTGGGGGATCCGGAACTCGCCGGGGCCGCCGCCCGGTGCGCCCCATGACCGGACGAGCGTGCCGTCGGGGTGGAACTGATGCACGCGCGCGTTGCCGTACCCGTCGGTCACGTAGAGATCGCCGCCCGGCGCGACCGCGAGGTTCGTCGGCCGGTTGAACGGCGGGCCGGCCCGGGCGATCGTCGCGTACGCCGCGCCGTCGTATCCGGTCTCCGAGGGACGGCCGCGCGTGCCGAGCACGAGGCGCTCTTCGCCGTCCGGCGTGAACTTGCGCACCGAGTGATCGGCGTCGTCGACGCACCACACCGCTCCGTCGGGCGCGATCGTGATCCCGTGCGCGCGCTCGCTGAACGCATCCTCGCCCCACGAGCGCACGAACCGGCCGTCGCGCTCGTAGACGAACACCGCTGCCTCGCCGCGGGTGAAGAGGTAGACGCGATCGCGCGCGTCGACCGCGACCGCGGCGACGTCCTCGTGGCGCCGGCCTGCCGGAAGCTGCTCCCAGCCTTCGACGAGCGCGAGCTGCGGTGCGCTAGCCGCGAACGGCCGCCACGCAGTCGACCTCGATGAGCCAGTCCTCGCTCACGAGCCGCGACACCTCGACGGCCGTGCTCGCGGGACGGTGCGCGCCGAGGAACCGGTCGCGCTCGGCGATGATGGCCGCGCGGTCGCTCATGTTCCGGAAGTACCAGTTGAGCTTGACGATGTCGACGATCGTCGCGCCGCAGTCGGTCAGGATGCGGTGGATGTTCTTGAACACCTGCTCGGCCTGCTTGGCCGCATCGCCCTTGCCAACGAGCTCGCCCTTCTCGTCGATCGCGACCTGACCGGAGACGTAGATGAGCCGGTCCGCGGCCGGCACGATCGCGACCTGCGAGTACACGCCGACCGGGGCGGCGACCCCGGGCGGGTTGCGGAACTCGGCCGTGATCAGACCGGGGTGGTCATGTGCGGCTGGATCTGCTGGAGGAGCCGCTCTTTCGGCATGTAGCCGACGAGGCGCTGCGCTTCCTTGCCACCCTTGAACAGGATCATCGTCGGGATCGCCCGGACGCCGAAGCGCCCCGCGGTGATGGGGTTCGCGTCCACGTCGAGCTTCGCGATCCGGACGTTCTCCTTCTCGCTCGCGATCTCCTCGAGGACCGGGGCCACCATGCGGCACGGGCCGCACCAGGTCGCCCAGAAATCGACGAGCACCGGAGTGTCCGACTTGAGGACCTCCTGCTCGAATGTCTGATCAGTGACGACGGTGGGCTTTCCCATCTCTGTATCGCTCCTTGCGTTTTCTCGTTTAGGCCGCGGGAAAAGCCGCTGCTACCACTTGAACGCCAGCTGCTGCCCTGCTTGTTCCACTGCAGGTTCAAGGCCGAGGACCGGTTCCAGGCCGTCCAGCCCGGATGCGGGGTCCGCGGCGAAGGCCTTCAGCGGGGCCCACTTTACGAACCTCCAGCCCCGGCGTCGAACGGCCGTCCGCAGCGCGGCCGAACGCTCCAATTTGAACGCGGCGAGCGGCCGCCGCTCGTCGGCGAGAGCCAGGAACCGGAACACCCGATCGTCGTCCGGGATCTGCTCGCCGATCGCCGACAGGCTCCGATGGAGCCGCGCGGTCCAGTCGAGCTGCCAGAGGAACACCATCTTGCCGCGGTCGTACCAGGCGAGATCGACGGCATCGAGGACCTCCGCCGGACCGCGAAGCGCCTTCGCAAGGGGCGTCGTCTTCTCCTGATCGGAGAGCAGATCCGAGAGCACGCTCGCCCGGCCCGCGTACGCGGTGCCGAGACCGCGCCGGCGGAGCTCGCGGCCGACCTGCACC
>DATCOR010000087.1:0-17421 GCA_036564585.1 Candidatus Limnocylindria bacterium
CAGGACCGCAAGGTGTCGCGGGCGCGCAAGGCCCGACCGGACCCGCCGGCGCGACCGGAGCGACCGGCCCAACGGGCGGCACCACGCTCGCGAGCCTCGACGGTTCACCCTGCACGACCGCGGCCGGTGCCGCGGCGACAGTGCACGTCATGATCGCAGCCGATGGCACCGTCACGATCACGTGTTCTGGCGGCTCGTCGACGGGCACCGACGGCGACCAAGACGGCGATCCCGATGCGACCGATTGCGCCCCGGCGGATCCCGCGATCCATCACGGCGCCTTCGACGATCCCGACCTGCTCTTCGTCGACTCGAACTGCGACGGCATCGATGGCGATGCTGCACGCGCGATCTTCGTTTCGCCCGCGGGCGCCGACGCGAATCCCGGCACGCGGAGCCAGCCGATGCGGTCCATGCAGCACGGCGTCGATGCGGCCATCGCCCAGGACAAGGACGTGTACGCCGCCGACGGGACCTATGAAGGTGTCTCGATCGCCGCCTCGGTCAGCGTCTTCGGCGGATATGGACCCGGATGGGTCCGCTCCGCGTTGATCGCGTCGACGATCTCGGCCGACGGCACCGGCGTGCTCATCAGCGCTGGCACGGTCCGACTGCAGCTCCTCAGCGTTGAGGTCGGCGCGATCGATGTCCCGACCGCGTACGGCATCCGGGCGATCGGAGGGACGGTGGCGCTGTCTCGGGTGTCGGTCACCGCAGCAGCCGGCTCGGGCGGCAATCCTGGCGCCGCCGGGGCGAACGGGGCTACTGGCGCGGCCGGGACCGTGGGGCAGAGTGGATCCGACGGCAGCAGTCTCGGCGGCAACGGCGGGGCCGGCGGCACATCGACGATCGGTCGAGCGGGTGGCGCCGGTGGCAACGGTGGCTACAACACGTCAGCGGGTAGCCCGGGCTCTTCCGGGCAGATCGGGACCGCAGGTGGCGCCGGTGGTGGCGCCTCGACCGTATGTTTTGACACCGCAGACAACGGCCGGGCCGGCGCGGATGGCAGCGCAGGTGCATCCGGCGCCGCGGCATCGGCGATCTCGTCGAACGCATTCGGGTCCACCTACGTGCTCGTGGCCGGTGCCAGCGGCCAAGCCGGCACCGCAGGCAACGGCGGTGGCGGTGGTGGTGGTGGCGGCGGCGGCGTGACAAGTGTGGTGTGCAACGCAGATCGCGGCGGCGGCGGTGGCGGCGGTGGCGCGGCGGGCGGTGCCGGAGCGGCCGGGTCAGGCGGAGCTGCCGGCGGCGGATCGTTCGCCATCTATGTCTTCGGCGCGACGGTGTCCTCTGCGGATGGCAGCACGTTCACGTCAGGCAACGGCGGAAACGGTGCTCCCGGTGGCGCGGGCGGCAGCGGTGCGAACGGCGGCTCGGGGGCCCCAGGCGGCGGCGGCCGCGACGATTCCGGAGCTGGCGGCAGTGGTGGCCGTGGTGGCGATGGCGGCAACGGCGGTGCGGGAGCCGGTGGTGCCGGCGGGTCGAGCTACGCCACCGTCGTTGGCGGCGGCGGCGGCTTCACCGATGACGGCTCCGCGACATTCGCGCATGGCGCCGGCGGCAGCGGCGGACCCGGCACGGGCGGCAGCGCAAGCGGTGCGAGCGGGACTTCGGGGACGCGCCAAGACTTCTAACTGTCTCGCGGCTTGCGATCACGGAAAGTCGCGTTCGTCATGATTCCAGGAACGATGTGTGCACTGCCGTCCGCATCGGAGGTGCACACATGGCTGAGCTCAAGGCGAAACAGCGCAAGAGCATGAACAAGGACGTGTTCGCGTACGTCGACAAGGACGGCGAGGGCCACCTGCCGCTCAACGACGAGAGCCACATCCGCAACGCGATGGCTCGCTGGAACCAGACCACGTTCGAAAGCCCGGCGAAGAAGGAAGCTGCGCGCAGCAAGATCGTCGGGGCCGCCCGCAAGCACAAGATCGACCTCTCCGAGGGAGACAAGGTCAAGAAGAGCCGCTCCAAAAAGAAGGCCGCCTAGCACCGGCGGGGGAGGCCGTCCCCTCCCGGTACCGCACCCGGGTGAGGACGAGTTGACCCCTTCTGCTGGGCCGGACGCGGGCCTAGCGTGCTCGGGATGTTCAGCGCGAGATTGCGCTCGCAGCAGGCGCTCGTCGCCGGCCTCGCCGGCGCTGCGCTCGTCTGGCTCGCGGAGCTCCTTGCGGGGCCGGGCGAGCTCCGGCGCATCATCGCCGACCTCGGACTGACCGGCTTCGCGCTCGGCGCCGCGGTCGGCACCGGACGAGCGGCGTTCGTGCCGCAGACCCGCGAGCGGCTCGCCTGGGTCTGCACGTTCCTCGGTGCGATCGCGTGGGCGATCGGCCAGCTCTTCGCCGATGCGTCCGACATCGCTGGGATCGCCGCCGCGCCGCCCGCGCCTGCCGATCTCGCCTTCCTCGTCGCGGCGCTCCTCTTCGTCATCGGGTGCGGCGCGTTCCTCGCCGCGCACGAGCAGCGGCTCGCGGTCTACGCGCTCGTCCTCGACGTGAGCGCAGCGGTGTTCACGATGCTCGCCGGCGTCGCGCTGTATGTGGCCGGTCTGTTCGCTCCCGAGATCGCTCGGCAGCCCGCGGCCATCGCCGTCGCGTTCGCCTACCCGATCCTGTACGTCGCCGCCACCGGCGCGGCGCTCTCGATGTTCTGGGGTCTTCCGCCGCAGCAGACCCGGCGCGCGCACTTCTCCCTCCTCATCGGTATCGCCCTCAACGCAGTCGGCTTCGTGGTGTGGCTGCCGGAATACATGCACCAGTCGTTCGAGCCGGGGACGGTCATCGATCTGTTCTGGATGGTCGGCATCCTCGCGATCGGGATCGCCGGTCGCCAGTGGGCCGAGGATGCGACGGGAGAGGCCGTCGCGTTCGTGCCCACGGAGGCCGTCCAGGTGTCGCGGATGGTGCTGCCGGGAGTGGTCTCGATCGCGGCGGCCGCCATCCTCATCGTGAGCCAGCTGGACCGGGAGACCGCGACCGACTCGCTCGTCGCCGCGGCCATCGCGATCACGATCGTGCTCCTGGCGATCCGCGCGGCCTTGGCACTCTACGCGAACTGGCGCCTCGGTCAACGCGAGCACCGCCGCGCGGCGCAGTTCGCCGCCCTGTACGACGTGGGTCTCGCGACGGCCGGCGAGATCTCGCTCGACGATCTCACCCGGCTCGCGGTCGACAACGTCACGCGGCTCACCCAGACCGACGGCGCGATGATCGCCCTCGCCGAGCCGGACGGGACGTTCATCATCCGCGCGATCAACCGGTCGAACATGCCCGAGCTGCGCGACGACCCGGGCGGCCCGCTCATGGGTATCGCGCTCGAGTCGGTCCGAACGCGGGAGCCGGCGGTCGCGACCGACTACTCGACCCATCCGACATCGAACCCGAAGCTGCACGGCATCATCGCGTCGGCGATCGCGCTGCCGCTCATCGCGCACGGCGAGCTCGTCGGCACGATGACGCTGTACTCAGGGCGCCCGCGGCATTGGGGCAACGAGACCCAGCGGATGTTCCGGCTCTACGCCGCGCAGGCCGCCATTGCCATCTCGAACGCGCGGCTGCTCGGTGAGAGCCGCCGGCTGGCGAGCGACGATCCGCTCACCGGCCTCACGAACCGGCGCGTCCTCGTGGAGCGGCTCGAGGCCGAGACGGCCGAGGCGCGCCGGCACGGCGACGCGTTCTGCGTGATCCTCTGCGACGTCGACGGCCTGAAGGCGGTGAACGACACGGCGGGCCACCTTGTGGGCGACTCGGTGCTCCGCTCGGTCGCGACGACCCTTCGCACGACCGCGCGCACCGAGGATGTCGTCGCGCGTTTCGGTGGGGACGAGTTCGTGCTGCTCCTCCCGCGCACCGCGCTCGATCAGGCCCGCTCGCTGGTCATGCGACTGACGCACGAGCTTCCGGAGCAGACCTACATGTGGGGCGGCATGCCGCACTTGCTGCCGCGGGTGTCGTTCGGGATCGCCGCCTTCCCCGAGGACGGCCTGCTCACCGACCAGCTCATCGCGAAAGCGGACGAGCGGATGTATCTAGACAAGGCTCGCGCACGGGGTCGGCTCGGCTAAAGTCTTCCCACCAGCTGAGGGAGGATCGCGTTCGATGCCCGCTACGACCAAGTGCCCCGAGTGCGACGCGGACGTGCCCGTGGGCGCCGACGCGGTGAAGGGCGAGATCGTCTCGTGCCCGGACTGCGGCGCGGAGCTCGAGGTGACCGCGACCGCGCCGGTCGCGCTCGCGCTCGCGCCGGAGGCCGAAGAAGACTGGGGTGAATAACACCACCGTCGGCGTGCTCCTCTCGCGCGTGCGCGTGGAGGAGAAGCTCCTGCTCGAGGAGCTCGAACGGCGTGGCGTCGCGACGAAGGTCATCGACGATCGCGAGCTCGTCCTTTCGCTCGAGCGCAAGCCGGAGCTCGGGGTCGACGTCGTCCTCGAGCGATGCATCCAGCACTCGCGCGCGCTGTACGCGCTCTCGGTGCTGGAGACCTGGGGCATCCCGACCGTCAACACGTTCGAGGTCGCCGACGTCTGTGGCAACAAGCTGCTCACGACGATGCGGCTCATCCGCGATGGCGTTCCGTCACCGCGGACCCGCCTCGCGTTCACGCCGGAGTCGGCGCTCGCCGCGGTCGAGGAGCTTGGTTACCCGGCTGTCCTGAAACCGCTCGTCGGCTCATGGGGCCGGCTCATCTCGCGGGTGAACGACCGCGACGCCGCCGAGTCGATCCTCGAGCACAAGGACGTCCTCGGGACCTACATCCACTCCATCTATTACATCCAGGAGTACGTCCCGAAGCCGGGCCGCGACATCCGCGCGTTCGTCGTGGGGGACGAGACGATCGGCGCGATCTACCGGTACTCGGAGCACTGGATCACGAACACCGCGCGGGGCGGCAAGGCGACGAAGTGCGAGGTGACGCCCGAGCTCAACGACCTCTGTGTCCGTGCCGCGCGGGCCGTGGGCGGCGGCGTCGTCGCCATCGACGTGCTCGAGGCGCCCGAAGGGCTCCTCGTGAACGAGGTGAACTACACAATGGAGTTCCGCAACTCCATCGACACGACCGGCGTGAACATCCCCGGCCGCGTCGTCGACTACGCGCTCGGCGTCGCGAAGCAGGCCTGATGAAGGTCGGCGTCATCGGCGCCGGCGGGTACGCCGGTGGCGAGCTGTTGCGGCTGCTCAGCGGGCACCCCGAGGTGGGGGAGATCGTCGCGGGCAGCGAGTCGCTCGCTGGGAAGCCGGTCACGACCGCGCACCCGAACCTGCGCAAGCGCACGTCGCTCGAATTCGTGCGGTACGACGAGGTGACCGGCTGCGACGTCGTGTTCCTCTCGCTGCCGAACGGCGCGCACCGCCTCTCCGAGTTCCGGTCCCGCGGCACGCTCGTCGTCGACCTGTCGTCGGATCACCGGCTGCGCGACGCGTCGGCCTACCGGTCCTGGTACGAGACCGAACATCCGCATCCGGAGCTGCTTGGCACGGCGGTCTACGGGATCCCGGAGCTGCACCGCGACGAGATCCGGACCGCGAAGCTCGTGACGGGCGCCGGCTGCAACGCGACGGCGACGCTCCTCGCCCTCCTGCCGCTCGCGCGCGCCGGGTTCATCGATCCGTCGCGCCCCATCGTTGTCGAGTGCAAGGTCGGCTCGAGCGAGGGCGGCCGCGAGCCGGGCGAAGACTCGCACCATCCGGAGCGCGCCGGGGCCGTGCGCTCGTTCAAACCGGTCGGTCATCGGCACACCGCGGAGGTCGAGCAGGAGTTGGGCGTCCGCGTGCAGCTGTCCGTCACCGCGGTCGAGCTCGTTCGCGGGGTGCTGGCCACCGCGCACGTGCCGGTGAAGAGCGGCGTCGACGACAAGGCGTGCTGGCGCGCGTACCGCGAGTCGTACGCGAACGAGCCGTTCGTCCGGGTCGTGAAGGAGCGCACGGGGATCTTCCGCTACCCAGAGCCGAAGCTCCTGGCCGGCTCGAACTTCGCCGATGTCGGGTTCGCGTCGGACCCGCGTGGCGAACGTGTCGTCGCGCTCTGCGCGATCGACAACCTCATGAAGGGCGCCGCGGGCAACGGCGTGCAGGCAATGAACGTCGCGTGCGGCTTCCCCGAGACGGCCGGCCTCGAGTTCCCCGGGCTGCATCCGTGACGCTGCGGGCGGTCATCAAGGCCGGCGGCTCAGCGGGTGTCGACCGCGACAGCGTGGCCGATCTGGTCGCCGACGTCGCACGGTCGGACGAGATCGTGCTCGTGCACGGCGCATCGGCCGAGACCGACAAGCTGCAGGCCGCCTTCGGGCATCCGGTCGAGACGATCACTTCGCCGTCCGGCCATCAGAGCCGGCGGACCGACCGTCGCACGCTCGAGCTCTTCGCGATGGCCGCGCTCGGGGTCGAGAACTTCCTCTATGTCGAGAAACTCCAGGCGCGTGGCGTCGACGCGGTCGGCCTGTCCGGCCTCTCGGGCCGGCTCCTTGTCGCGGAGCGCAAGGCCGTCCGCTCGGTGAGGGACGGCAAGACCGTCATCCTGCGCGACGACTACACCGGCACGGTGAAGGCGGTCAACGTGCCGTTGCTCCGGCAGCTCATGGGGCCGAGCCGCGTTCCGGTCGTCGCGCCGCTCGCGCTCTCGACGGAGAACGAGGCGGTGAACGTGGACGGCGATCGGGTCGCGGCCCGCATCGCGGTCGCGGTCGAGGCAGATGCGCTCCTCATCCTCACGAACGTGCCCGGTCTGCTGCGCGACGTCGCCGATCCGGACTCGCTCGTGCCGGAGGCGACGCTCGACGAGGCCGAAGGACTCGCCCAGGGCCGGATGAAGAAGAAGATCCTTGCCGCGCGCGAGGCGATCGAGGGCGGCGTCGGCGAGGTGATCATCCGCAGCGCCGCGGGCGACCCGCGCGTGCGCACGGTCATCCATGGCTGATGCCATCCGGCGGGAGGCCGCGCATACCTCGGGCCTCTACCAGAAGCGCGACCTCGCGCTCGTGCGAGGCGACGGCGCGGTCGTGTGGGACGAGGCCGGCCGCCAGTTCATCGACTGCGTCGGCGGCCAGGGCTCCGGCAATCTCGGCCACGCGAACGCCGCGGTCGCGGACGCGCTCGCGGCGCAGGCGCGCACGCTCTCGTTCTGCACGGAGCTCTTCTACAACGACCGCCGCGCCGAGCTGTACGACCGGCTCGCGCGGATCCTTCCCTCGTCGCTCGACCGCATCTTCCTCTGCAACAGCGGCACCGAGGCGGTCGAGGGTGCGTTGAAGTTCGCGCGCCTCGCGACGAAGCGCACGAAGGTCGTCGCGACGATGCGCGGTTTCCACGGCAAGACGATGGGCGCGCTCTCCGCGACGTGGGGCCCCGAGTACCGTGAGCTCTTCGGGCCGCTGCTCGAGGGCTTCAGCCACATCCCGTTCAACAAGGTCGAGGCGCTCGACGCGGCGCTCACGACCGACACCTCGGCGTTCATCGTCGAGATGGTGCAGGGCGAGGGCGGCGTGCGTCCCGCGACGCGCGAGTTCATCGCCGAAGCCGCGCGACTCTGCCGCGAGCGCGGCGTGCTGCTCGTCGTCGACGAGGTCCAGACGGGGTTCGGCCGAACAGGCACGATGTTCGCGATCGAGCAGTTCGGGATCGTGCCCGATGTGCTCTGTCTCGCGAAGTCGATCGCCGGCGGCATCCCAATGGGCGCGATCGCGTTCTCGCGGGCCCTCGGCGAGCTGCCGAAGCGCTCGCACTCCACGACCTTCGGCGGCAACCCGCTCGCGTGCGCCGCGGCCGTCGCCACCATCGACGAGCACCTGCGGCTTGGGCTCGCCGCCGCCGCGGCCGAGCGCGGACGGCAGCTGCACGAGGGCCTCGTGTCGATCGAGTCACCGAAGATCCGCGAGGTCCGCGGTCTCGGACTGATCCAGGGCATCGAGCTCAAGGAGAACGCCGGGCCGACGCTCAAGGGTCTCCAGGACCATGGCGTGCTGGCCCTCGGCGCAGGTCCGACGGTGGTGCGGTACCTCCCGCCGCTCGTGATCTCCAGCGCGCAGATCGACGCCGTGATCGATGCGACTCGCGCCGCGCTCGCGGCGTGAACGACGTCGAGCTGGCACCCGACGACGTTGCGCTCGTCGGCGGGCTGGTCGCCATCCCGTCCGTCTCGCGGCAGGAGGGCGACGCGGTCGAGTGGCTCGTGGCACGCATGGCCGAGCGCGGATTCCGCGCGTCGGTCGACGCGGCCGGCAACGCGGTCGGCGAGATCGGCGACGGTCCGGTGCACGTCGTGCTGCTCGGCCACATCGACACGGTCCCGGGCGAGATCCCGGTGCGGGTCGAGGACGGCGAGCTCATCGGCCGGGGCGCCGTCGACGCGAAGGGCCCGCTCGCGGCGTTCGTCGCGGCGGCCACGGTGCCCGTGCCGGGCGTCCGCGTGACCGTCGTGGGCGCGGTGGAGGAGGAATCGCCGACAAGCAAGGGCGCGCGCTTCCGCGCGACGCTCGCCGCGCCCGACTGGTGCGTGATCGGCGAGCCATCGGGTTGGGACGGCGTGACGGTGGCGTACAAGGGCCGGCTCGTCCTCGGCGTGTCGCTGTCACGCGATGCGCGGCACGGCGCGTCACCCGGGCCGACGATCGCCGAGGAGGCCCTCGCGCTCTGGGCGCGGCTGAAGGAGAACGCCGCGATCACCACGCGGCTCGATTGCCGGCTCGAGGGAATGCGTTCCGCGGCCGGGGACGGGCTCGTCGAGCGCGCCGACCTGCGCATCGGCTACCGCGTCCCGCTCACGACCACGACGGATGCGCTCGAAGTGGCAGCGCGTGCGATCGCGGAGGAGCACGACGGCGATGCCGACGTATCGATCGAGCGCCTCGCGTCGGAAGAGCCGGCACGCGTCCCGCGCACGACGCCGGTCGCGAGTGCGTTCGTGCGCGCGATCGCGGGCATCGGCGGTCACGCCGCGTTCAAGGAGAAGACCGGCACGAGCGACATGAACGTGCTGCTCCCCGCGTGGGCGTGCCCGATGGTCGCCTACGGTCCCGGCGATGCGCGGTACGACCACACGCCGATCGAGCGGCTCGCGCTCGCCGACTACGGTCGCTCGATCGCGGTGCTGAAAGACGTGCTCCGGAGGTCGGCCAGCCGCTAGCATGATCGCGCCGGAGCGCCTCCGACGAGGCTCCGCCGAAGGGGGAAGGGGTGCTCTCGAAGCGGCTTCAACGCCAGCGGCTCATCCTTGCCGCCCTCGCGGCCCTCGGCATCCTCCTCGGGGCGCTGGCGTTCGACGCGCACCTCCTCGACCCGACCCTGCAGGCGGTCACGTACGACACGTTCATCACGAATGCGCCGGGCAAGCTGTCCAATCAGGTGACCGTCATCGCCCTCGACGACCAGGCCGTCAGCCGCTACGGCACGTACCCGCTCCCGCGGCAGGCCTGGGTGGATCTGCTGGGCGCGCTGAAGCCGCTGGCGCCCCGGCTGGTCGCGTTCGACGTCGGGTTCTACGACGAGTCCCCGAATCCGGACCAGGATCGCGCGTTCGCAGCGGCGATCAAGGACGCGGGGAACGTCGTCCTCCCGATGCAGGGCGCGGGCGCGCACATCGACGGTGACGGCGCCGTGCGGTACAGCGCCGAGCAGCTCCCGATCCCGATCCTCCGGCAGGCGGCCGCCGGCGTCGGTGCCGTGAACGTGCTCCCTGACGAAGACGGCCGGGTCCGGAGGGCGGAGCTCGCGATCGACACGCCGAGCGGCCGGTACTACTCGCTGTCCCTCGTCGCGACGGCACGTTGGCTGCTCATCGGCAAGCAGGTCTCCGGCGACGAGACCACCCTCGTGCGACGTGGGGACACGCTGGTGCTTCCCGGACGCGTGGGGACCGCGGACCGGGTGATGCCGATCGACCAGAGCGGTCACATGCCGATCTACTACGCCGCCCCGCCCGCCGAGGATCTCACCGCGTCGCAGGGTGCCGCGCCGTGTGCCGACCGGAGCCGGTTCTGCGTGATCTCACTGGCCGACGTGGTCGCGGGCAAGGTGTCGCGGGATCTCATTGCGAACCGCCTGATCCTCATCGGCGCGCACACACTCTCCGCGGTCCCCGACAACTACCCGGTGCCGAACAGCGGCGCACGGAAGATGTGGGGCGTCGAGATCTGGGCGAACACCGCCGCATCGGTCCTCACCAACCGCTACCCGGAGACCCGCGAGAGCTTCCCGGTCACGCTCGCGGAGTTGGTCATCGCGACGCTCGGCGGGATCCTGCTCGTCGCCGCATTCCGGCTCTACGGGTTCCTCGCCGCGCTCGTCGCGCTCGTGGTCTACGGCTACGCGCGATGGCTGTTCTTTTCCGCCGCGACCGGTGGCCTGGTCGGCCAGGGGCCGGTCGCGGTCGCGTCCTTCGGCTACCTGATCCCGACGGCCTTCTGGTGGGTCGTCGCGCTCGGCTATCTGCTGGTCGAGGAGCAGCGCGCGGTGACACGCACGCAGACCACGTTCGGCCGGTTCGTCACCCCGTCGATCGCGCGCACGATCATGGACATCGAAGAGAGCGGGAAGCTCGCCCTCGGCGGTGAGGAGAAGCGGGTCACCGTACTGTTCGGTGACATCCGTGGCTTCACCGGCTTGAGCGAGGGGATGACCCCCGGCGTACTGCTCGACACGCTGAACCGTTATTTCGAAGGGATCGTGAACATCGTCAATCGCTACGAAGGCACCGTGAACAAGTTCAACGGCGACAACATCATGGTCATCTGGGGCGCGCCGCTCCCGGTCGCGGATCCGGCCCGCAAAGCGGTGCAGGCGGCCCTCGAGATCCAGCAATGGATCGTCAGTGAGCGCGGCACCGGTGGTCCGGATGTGTCGTTCGGCTTCGGCATCAACACCGGCCCGGTCGTCGCGGGCTTTTTGGGCGCGCTCGGGCGCATGGAGTACACGGTCATCGGCGACACGGCGAACGTCGCGTCGCGACTCACGTCGAACGACATCGCGCGCCGTGACCAGGTCGCGGTGAGCGCGGAGACGCTCGCCGAGCTTGGCGCGGACGTCGTCGCGGTCGATCTCGGCGATGTGCGGGTCAAGGGTCGCGCGGAGCCGGTACGGTGCTACCAGGTGAACAGCCTCGGATCCATCGAGAGCCCGAATCCCGCGCCCGCGCCCGAGCGCCCGATCGGCACCGCCGCGGTCGCCGGGTATCACTAGGTTGGTCCGGCGATGATCGACGACAAGGTCGCGTTCGTGCTCATGAAGCTGACCCACCTCGCGGTACAGCGCGACCGGGAGGCCTACCTCCGCGGGCTCATCGACCTCTGCGCGCAGGCCTGCGACGCCGAGCGCTGCACCGTGTACTTCGTCGACCAGGCGAAGCAGGAGCTGTGGTCCCGGATCGCCTCGCGCACCGCGCTCGAGATCCGGCTGCCGCTCGGCACCGGCATCGCCGGGCAGGTCGCGATGACCGGCGAGACGATCAACGTCCCGGACGCGTACGCCGATCCGCGGTTCGACCGGAACGTCGACCTACGGAGCGGTTACCGGACGCTGAACATGCTCGTCGTGCCGGTGTGGGATCAGGCCGGCCGGGCGGTGATCGGCGTGCTGCAGGTGCTGAACAAGCGGAGTGGCCCGTTCGAGCGGCGCGATCAGATGCTCCTCGAGCGGATCGCGGAGAGTGTCAGCCCGGTGCTGACCCAGATCCCGCTGGAGGCGTCGTGAGCCGGCAGCCGTTCGAGCGCCGGATCGGCGAGCGCCGGAGCGCCGATCGCATGGACCGGCGCAGCGAGGAGACCCGGGAGCGGCGCGCCGCCGAGCGGCGGCGCGGCGCCGGCCGGCGCGATCTCGACACCCTGCTCGATGTCACCCGGCGGCTCATGACCGTGACCGACCTCGACGCGCTCCTGCGGCTCATCGCCGAGGCCACCGTCACGATGGTCGGCTCCGAGCGCGCGACGATCTACATCGTCGACCGGGCCCGCCAGGAGCTGTGGTCGCGGGTCGCCACGGGCAGGGGCATGGGCGAGCTGCGGTTCCCGATCGGCGTCGGCATCGCCGGCACCGTCGCGCAGACCGGGGAGACCATCAGCATCCCCGACGCGTACGCGGATCCGCGATTCAACGACGAGAGCGACACGCGGACGGGCTTCCGCACGCGCAACCTCCTGACCCTCGCGATGACCGACCACGACGGCGCGGTCATCGGCGTCTTCCAGGCGATCAACAAGACGGATGGCGACTTCACGACCGAGGACGAGACGACGCTCCGCGCGCTCGCCTCGTCGGCCGCGGTGGCCGTCGAGAACGCGCAGCTCGTGACGGCGCAGAAGCGCCTCTGGCTGTCGCTCATCGAGACGCTCGCGACGACGGTCGACGCCCGGGACCAGCAGACCGCCGGCCACAGCAAGCGGGTCACGCGCTACGCGGCGGTCATTGGCGCGGAGGCCGGCCTCTCCGCTGAGGACCTCGAGCGCCTGCAGGCCGCGGCGCTGCTCCACGATTACGGGAAGATCGCCGTGCGCGATCGTTTCCTGCAGAAACCGGGCAAGCTCGACGAGGCGGAGCTCGCGTACATGAAGGCCCATGCCGAGAAGACCGCCGAGTTCCTCAGCTACCTCGACTTTCCCCCGGACATGCGCGAGGTCCCCGAGATCGCGGCGCAGCACCACGAGCGGATGGACGGCACGGGCTATCCAAAGGGGCTGCGCGGCAGCGAGATCCTGATCGGCGCGCGCATCGTCGCGGCCGCGGACGTGTTCGACGCGCTGACGGCGCCTCGCTACTACAAGCCCGCCTACTCGATCGAGCGGACGCTCGAGCTCATCGATGGGATGGCCGGCGATCACCTCGACCCGGCGATCGTTGCGGCCGTCCATCGCGCCCTGCCCGAGCTCGAGCGGACGGTCGACGACTTGAAGGACACCTGGCCGAAGGCCGGCGACGAAGGGATGGGCAGCCTCGCCGAGGCCGCGAGCGGCGGCCTGTCCGAACGGGATCGCAAGCCGCGCAAGGTACCGGCGGCGCGCTCGTGAAGATCCGGTTCTGGGGGACCCGCGGCTCGATCCCGACCCCGGGCCAGCGCACCGTCCGCTACGGCGGGAACACGGCCTGCGTCGAGGTGCGCGACGTCGCGGGCCACCTGCTGGTGCTCGACGCGGGCACCGGCCTGCGCGAGCTCGGGCTGAGCCTCAACGGCACGTCGCCGCTGACGGTCGACCTGCTGCTGTCGCACCTGCACTGGGATCACATCCAGGGCATCCCGTTCTTCCGGCCGGCCTTCGACCCGAAGAGCACGCTCCGTCTCTACGGCCCGACCCAGCACCGGCCGCTGAAGGAGCTCCTCGGGCTCGGGATGGACGATCCGTTCTTTCCCGTCGATCTCGATGGCCTGCCGGTCCACCTCGAGGTGCACGAATTCGAGAGCGGCGCGAAGCGCAACGTGGGCGGATATCAGGTGAGCGCGGCGACGATCTTCCACCCCGCGCCGGCGCTCGCATATCGCATCGAGGCCGACGGCCGATCGCTCGTCTACGCGACCGACACCGAGGATCCGTTCAGCGGACAGCTGAATCCGGTCATCGAGCTCGCGAAGAACGCCGATACGCTCATCCACGATGGCCAGTTCCTCGATAGCGACTTCAAGGCGGGCTGGGGCCATTCCACCGTGGCCGCCGCGCTCGACGTGGCCAAGCGCGCGAAGGCGAAGCGGCTGATCCTGTACCACCACGATCCGGATCGCACCGACGACGCGCTCGATCGCATCGGTATCGAGGCGCAGCACTCCGCCGATGAGGCGGGCCCGGGTCTCGAGGTGATCGTGGCGCGCGAGGGGATGGAGCTCGCGATCTAGGCGGGAGCCACTCCACGGCTTGGGTGGCTCGTGTGGCTCGCGCCGATCGTCGATCGGAGCTTCGCGACGAAGTCAGCGATGTCGAGCGGCTTCGGCAGGACGGCGGCCGCGCCGATGCTCTTGCCGATGCGCTGCGCGTCGTGCTTCGCGCTCACGACGACGATCGGAGCTTCCGCTCGGCTCTGCTCGTGGTACGCGCGCGCGAACTCCTCGCCGCTCACCTCGGGGAGCATGAGGTCGAGCACGATCGCGCTCGGTTCGACGGCGAGCGCCGTGCGGAGCGCATGCTGGCCGTCGAGCGCGGGAATCGGCTCGTAGCCCTCGTCCGCGATGGCGGACACGAGCATCCGGCGCGTGTCGGCATCATCCTCGACGACAAGCACACGCTCAGGTAGGCCATGGCGTTCGCGGATCTTGTTCTTCACTGGTCCTCCCGCCGGAGACCATGGCGGCAGTCGCCGTGCCCTAGGGAGGGCAGCAGATCGTTCTGTCGCTCGCCCGTTGCCCTTCGGGGCCTTCCGTTACCGCAATGACAAGAACGGGCGAGTCGATCGGCCCGGACGCGGTGTCGACATGGAGCCACACCCGATACGTCGCTTGCTCGCGGGCCGCAAGCGGAGGGAACGGCGCCTCGTAGAGCGTGCGGGTCGTGCCTGTCGCGCGGCGCGGGTCGCTCACCCCGCTGTGCGCGAGGACGCCGTACGCGTCGGCGCCGGCGGCTTGGAATCGCAGCTCGATCGTCGCCGGCAGGCGGTCGGCGCCGAGCCGCACGTCGGTCACGCCCACGACGCGCAGCCGGTCGTCGTTCTCAATGTGCTTCTGCTGGATCGCCAGGCTCGCGTCGATACCGGCCGCCGTGATCGACGTCCGCGCGACCTCCTCGCGGTACAGCACCGGGAGGCGATCGCCGGCCACGTCGATCCGTGCGCCCTGCCACCAGCCGAGCACCACGAGCACGACCGCCGCGAGCGCGACCGTCGTCAGGATCCCGCGGACCGCTCCGATCCGGCCGCGGCGCGGAGCGGCGATCGCGGCGGAGAGCGCATGCCAGTTGCGCTCGGCGGCCGCGCGCTCCGACGGAAGCGGTGTCCCCAGCCGGCCGGCGAGCTGCTCGTCGCGATCGGTCACCGCTCGCCGCCTTCCTCGTCGTACCGCTGCGCGAGCTCGCGCCGGGCCCGGAACAGGCGGGAGCGGATCGACCCGACGCTCTTCCCATCGATCGCCGCGAGCTCCTCGTAGCTGAAGCCGCCGGCCGCCTGCATCAGCACGAGGGCCGCGTCTTCGGGCCGCAGGCGGCGGAGCGCGCGACCGAGCGGGCCGCTGATGTCGTCGACGGGTGCGGGCCGAGGCAGCTTCGTGAAGAGCCCGATCGCGCGGCGCCGGGCGCGCAGCAGATCGATCGCGCCACGCTTCGCCACGCGGTAGAGCAGGTGCGTTGGCGGCTCGCGCAGCTCCCCGCGCGACCAGTACCGGTAGAGCGCCAGGTATGCCTTCTGGGCCACGTCGTCGGCCTCGCCGTCGTCCCGCGCGGCGCGGCGGGCGATCGACCACACGGTGCCGAACGTGTCCCGGTAGCAGTCCTCGAACGCGCGCTCACTGAAGGAGTAGACGCGCCCGGGCTCCGGTCGTTGCGCCATCCCCGCGATCTTTCGCCTCCTGCTGCGACATCCAAGTGTGAGCCGCCTCGCACTCGCCCTCTCCGCCTGCCTGCTCGTGTGCGCCTGCGCGCCCGAGGTGACGCCTCCGCCCCCGGACCCAGTGGACCCGAACGGCGAGATCACCACCGCGGTCGCTGCCGAGCCCGACACGATCGACCCGCAGAAAGAGTCATTTCCGAGCGAGATCGCCCAGACGCTCATGGTCTTCGAGCCTCTGCTCACCTTCGATCCCAAGACGCTGCAGCCGATCCCCGCGGCTGCGCGGGCGCTGCCCCTCGTGTCTGACGACGCGCTTACGGTGACCTTCACGCTTCGCGGCGGCCTCACGTATTCGGACGGCGCCCCGGTCACCGCCGCGGACTTCGTCTACGGCTGGACCCGCCTCTGCGATCCGAACGTCGCAGGCGACTACGCCTTCGTTGGCTACGTGATCGCCGGCTGCGAACACTGGAACAATCTCGACCCGAAGCGCGCGAGCAGCTCGGAGCTCGACGCCGCCAGGCGCGCGGTCGGGATCGCCGCGCCGGACACCACGCACGTCGTCTTCACGCTCACCCGGCCGGCGCCCTACTTCCTTGCGATCGCCGCGCTGTGGGTCGGCGTACCCACGCGCGCAACGGATCTGGTCACAGGCGGTGACACGTGGACGGAGCCGTCGACCTTCATCGGAAACGGTCCGTTCAAGCTGACCGAATGGAGGCACAACGAGCGCCTCGTCTTCGAGCGCAGTGATCGATACCGTGCGCCAGCGAAGCTCAGGCGCTGGACGAAGCAGATCGTCGCGGAGCCCGCCGTGGCCACACTGGCGTACCGAAATGGTGAGCTCGATGTGGCGCCGGGCGGGAAGAACCCCGACGCGGTGGCCGCTCCGGGATCCTGCGCGTACTACATCGGTTTCAACACTCGGCGGGCACCGTTCGATGACCCGGCCGTGCGGCTCGGCTTCGCCAGATCGTTGGATCGCGACGCGTTGCTCCGGGACATCGCCGATGTGCCGGGTGCTCCGGCTCTCTCGCTCATTCCGCCTGGCCTGCCCGGCAGTGATGGGTCCGACCGTACGCAGTCGTTCGATCCGCCCGCGGCGCGAGCGCTCGTGGCCGCGTCGCGCTACGCGACGAGCATGCCGCGCATCCAGTTCACCTACGCGGACCGATCCGCCAGCCCGCAGGCCAGCTACGCGAAGTGGGCCATCGCTCAGTGGGCCGCCGGCCTCGGGATCGCGGTGTCCCCAGACCCGCGTTCTCCGTTTGGCGGACCGATCATCAGAACCATCGACGCGACGCCGCAGCTCTTCGTCCTTGGGTGGTGCTCGGATTATCCAGATCCGCAGGGTTGGCTGTCGACGATCTTCCACACGGGATCGACCGTCACGCACACCGGCTACACGAGCCTCGAGTTCGACTCGCTCGTGGATCGCGCGGACGTCGAGCGTGATCCGTCCAACCGGCTCGACCTCTACCGGCAGGCGCAGCGGGTGCTGACGAAAGACGCGCCGGCGGCGTTCCTCTATTCGACGGAGCAACGCTGGCTGGTGAGCCCGCGCCTTCGCGGCTACGCGCTTACCGCGTCCGACTGGGAGTTCGGCCAGTTCACGATCGCGACGATGTACGTCGGGAAGCCCGGCTTCTAGGCGGGCCGCGCCGCCGGCTCGGTCGATCGGCCGCGGTGCCGCAGCAGCTCCAATGGGATGCCCCCGCTCGCGACCCAGTCGTGACCGGCTTCAGCCGGTGAGTCGCAGTACGCCCAGCGGCCTTCGTGGACGGTGACATCGGGACCTAGTGAAACCTCGCTCGCTAACATCGTGAAGGTTCTGGCCCGAGTGGCGAAGTCGGTAGACGCGTCGGCCCTAGGAGCCGATGAGGGAAACCTCGTGTGGGTTCGAGTCCCACCTCGGGCACCACGTCAGGAGCGGGTCCGCGCCTCGATCCCCGAGAGCCGCTCGATGACCTTGATGAT
>DATCOR010000090.1:0-24546 GCA_036564585.1 Candidatus Limnocylindria bacterium
GGCGAGAAGCGGGAGCCGTTCGACGGGTACGTGCTGCACGAGGTCGCGTACGGCTGGCGCGATCCCGCGCCGCTCCTTCGGAGCTAGCCGGGACCGAGGTCCAGGTCCTTCGGCGGCTCGTCAGGCAGCGTCCACCGGATGTAGCCGTAGCCCGTCTCCACGTGCTGCCGGTTGGCGTCGTCCGTCGCGGCCGCGAACGCACGGTCGAACGCTGCGCGGTCCTGACGCTCGATCGCGGCGAACAGCGGGGCGAGCATCGCGCTCTCGTACGTCGCGAGGCGCTCCGCGTATTTCGGACGGATGACCCCGAGCCGCCGCTGGAGCGATCGCACGCGGCGCGCGTAGAACGCGGCAAGGGGCCAGTTGCCGCCGCGCGCCGCGTACGCGCAACGCCACCACGAAGTGCCGACGAGGACCATGAGGTCCGCGGTCCCGGGGAGCCCGGCGGCGATGTGCTCTGGCGAAAGCTCGTCGGTCACGCTCACAATTCTCCGCGATGGCGCACGACCACGGCGATCCCACCACCGCATGGCAGCTTTTTCGATCGAGCGACCTGCCGCTCCACCGCCGCCTCGCGGTCGCGGCGGGCAACATCCTTCGGCGAGTCACGACGCCGCCGCATGACTGCTGCGGACGCTTCGGCGAGCCGGGTTGCTGACGCGCGGCGCCGGCGGACGGTCGTCCGCCTGACGCGCATCCCGGGTACCATCGGCCCGAATGAGGGAATTCCTCGAGGGGCGCCGCTTCGGCTTCGCGCTGCGCCCGCAGCTCGGCCACATCACTATCGGCCTCGCGATCGCGGTGACGCTCCTCGACCTCATGGCCTGGTTCGGGTGGGGCGCTCGTGACACGAATGGGTTCGTCGTCGCCGATGCGTGGCTCGCCGGGGCGACCGTCATCGTCGCTGCGCTCGCGGCCATCACGGCGGTGGTCGAGTCCACGGACGCCGCGGGAGAGGATCGCGCCCTCGCGCGCCTCGACGTGGTCGCGGCGGTTGTGATCCTGTTCCTGTATGCCGCATCTGCGGCCCTTCGATCCACGGACCTCGCCGCCGCCGGCGCGTCGCCGGGGGCGGTCGTCGCGGCATTCGCCGGTC
Organism: Candidatus Limnocylindria bacterium; assembly: GCA_036564585.1. Lineage (GTDB taxonomy): Bacteria > Chloroflexota > Limnocylindria > P2-11E > P2-11E > UBA4735. The sequence continues at coordinate 1,097 of DATCOR010000090.1, forward strand.
TCGTCGTGCTGCTCGTCGACGGCGTCATCGCGTCGACCCTGTACTCGAGCCGCGAGTGGGCGATCCTCGACGAAGAGGAGTACGAGCCCCGGCGGCATCAGAAGCGCCGCCGCGCGAGCTAAACCGCAGCTCCGGTCAGGAAGAACAGCACCCGCGCGCAGACCTCGCCCGCGAGCACGCAACCCAACCCGACGAACAGCAATCCGGTCGACGCCTGCGTGTTCATCCGCGCGGTCCACCACGCCGCGAGCGCGACGGCGAGCGTCATGAACAGTCCGACCCCCACCCGCAGCCCGCTCGCGACGACGAAGGCCATCTCCATGTTCAACGAGATCTCGCCCCGCGCGACGGAGATCGCGACCAGCACGATCTGCAAGATGACCGCGCCCACCAGCACGAGAGCCGCGCGCTGCAGCGGACCGGACGAGAGCTTCGGCGTGACGAGATACCAGTGGCCGAGCAGCATCGCCGCGTCGGCGCCGCCGAGCGCGAGCGCGCCGAGCGGGAGGGCGATCAGCGCGAACGCGTCGAACGGCGACGTCGACGGCCGCGCCACCGCCGCCAGCACGAGGTCGAACACGCCGGCGAGGATCGTGATGATCCCAACGACCTCGCGCACGGCCTTCCATGGAGTGAACGACGCGACCAGCTGCGCGACCACGAGCACGATCACCACGACGAGCACTTGCGCGAAGGTGGCGAGGGCGGTGCCGTCGAGTCCGGCGCGCGTCACGAGATCGCCGCGCGGCAGCGCCGGCAGCAGGACGCCGGCAAAGGCGATCGCGCCGGCATCGACGAACGCGGTCAGCTTCAGGAAGCCCGACGGCGCGGCCTCGGTGCGGTCGATGTACCACATGAGGAACGCGCCGCCGATCGCGAGCTCGACCATCAGCACGCAGAGCACGAGTGGAAGCGTCGCGAGGGCCATCTAGCCGAGCAGGTCGTCGGACCGCGGCACGGTACCGGTCCGGTCGATCGCCAGGTGGAAGTACTCCTTGCCCGCGCGCCGCTTCAGCAGGTCGTAGAAGAAGTCGCGGTCCTTGTGCTGGGTCTTGTGGCACTCGAACGCGGCGGCCTTCCGCTGCTCGTAGGCGCTGACGTCGATGCTGTGGGTGGGGGTCGTCGCGCCGAACGCGGCGGGCGCATCGGAGACGTACGGCGTCGCGCTGAAGAAGAGCCGCCGCGCGAGGTGCGGAGCCCCGCGCTCCGGATACTGGTCGGCCAGTGCCGCGCGCGCGAACGCGCGCGCCGCGAAGTAGGACGCCGATCGATGGTCGTCGTGCTCGCTGCCCGCGCCCTCTGGCCCGAAGGTGCAGACGATCTCGGGCCGCACCTCCCGGATCACGGCGACGATGTCGGACGTGATCACATCGGCCGGCGCGTCCTTGAGGCCGCCGTCGGGGTACCGGAGCAGACGCGACCAGCCGTAGCCGATCGTCGCGACGGCCGCCGCCCACTCCTTCGACCGCTCCGCCCCGAGGTCCGCCTTCGACCACATCCCGAACTCCTTGCCCAGCCACAACCCCGCGTCGCCGCGGGTGAGCGTGAGCAGGGCGACCGTGTGTCCCGCGGCGGCGAGCTTCATGGGCGTGCCGGAGACGAACGATTCGTCGTCGGGATGCGCGTAGATGAAGAGCGCAGTGCTGATGATTGACAGGTTAGCGTTCGTGGCAGATGACCGACGCGCACGACCGCGACATCGCGATGATGTTCGACCGGATCGCCGCGCGCTACGACGTCCTCAACCGCGTGCTCTCGTTCGGGACCGACCAGTCCTGGCGCCGCCGGGCGATCGCGCGCGCCGAGATCCGCCCCGGCATGACGGTGCTCGACGTCGGCGCGGGCACCGGTGACCTCTCGTTCGACGCCGCCGCGCACGGTGCGGAGGTCATCGCGATCGACCTCTCGTCCGGGATGCTCGCCGTCCTTGCGCGCCGGTCCACCGAGGCGCAGCGCGCGCGGATCAGAGCACTCGTCGGAAGCGCCGAGTCCCTGCCGCTGCCCAACGCGAGCGTCGACCGCATCGTGACCGGCTTCACCGTCCGGAACGTCGGCGATCTCGGACGCGCGTTCGCCGAATTCCGCCGGGTCCTCCGTCCCGGTGGCCGGGTCGTCGTGCTCGAGCTCTCGCATCCGCCGGGCGCCGCGTTCGCGCGGCTCTACGCCTTCTATTTCGAGCGCATCGCGCCGGCGATCGCGACGCTGCTCGGCGGTGACCGCGAGGCATATCGCTACCTGCCGCGCTCGCTGCGGCCTTTCCCGGCGCCCGAGCGGCTCGCCGCCATGCTTCGCGACGCTGGATTCAACGTGACCTTCGAACGGTTGACCTTCGGGATAGCGGCCATCCACATCGCCGAGGTCTAGGCTCCCGCCCGTGGACTTCGACATCCCTGAGGAGCTCGTGCTCCTCGGGCGCACCGTTCGTGAATTCGTCGAGGGCCGCCTTGTCCCGATCGAGAAGCAGGTCGAAGCGGACGACAAGATCCCCGACGCGATCCTCAAGGAGATGGGGGCGCTCGGGTTCTTCGGGCTGCCGTTCCCCGAGGAGTACGGCGGCGTGGGCGCGGGCGATCTCGGCTACTGCGTCGCGCTCGAGCAGTTCGGACGGACCTCGGCGGCGTTCTCCAACCTGATCGGCGCGCACACGTCGATCGGCTCGATGTCCATCTATCTCGGAGGGACCGAGGACCAGAAGCGGAGGTACCTTCCCGACCTCGCCGCGGGGCGGAAGATCGCAGCCTTCTCGCTGACGGAGCCGTCGAGCGGATCCGACGCCGCGTCGATCCAGACGAGCGCGACCAAGCGCGGCGATCGCTGGATCCTCAATGGGACGAAGATCTGGGTGACGAACGGACCGATCGCCGACGTCGTCGTCGTCTACGCGGCGAACGACCGGAAGCTCGGTCCGCGCGGCGGGATCACCGCGTTCATCGTCGAGAAGGGCTTCGCCGGGTTTCGCGTCGGCAAGGTCGACGAGAAGATGGGGCTCCGGGGCAGCTACACCGGCGAGCTCATCTTCGAGGACTGCGAGGTGCCCGAGGCGAACGTGCTGGGTGGGACCGTCGGGAGCGGCTTCCGCACCGCGCTCGGCGCCCTGGACATCGGCCGCGTGTCGCTCGCCGCGGGCGCGGTCGGCTCGAGCCAGCACCTGCTCGAGCTGGCGATCGCGCACAGCAAGCGGCGCGTGCAGTTCGGCAAGCCGATCGCCGTCAACCAGGCGATCCAGTGGATGCTGGCGGACTCCGCGGTGGAGATCCACGCGGCACGCCTGATGGTCTACGACGCCGCGGCCAAGCTGGACCGCGGCACGCGTGCGTCGACCGAGGCGGCGATGGTGAAGGTGTTCGCATCGGAGATGGCCGGACGCGTCGTCGACCGGGTGCTCCAGATCCACGGCGGGATGGGCTACATGAAGGAGTCCCCAGTGGAGCGGGCGTATCGGGACGCGCGCATTCTGCGTATCTATGAGGGGACGAGCGAGGTCCAGCGGATGATCATCGCCGAGGAGCTGCTCAAGGCCTGAGCGGAGGTAGGGAAGATGGCGCAGCTGATCGCGGTCAGGGCGAAGCCGGGGACGCCGGCACCGGAGTACACGAAGAGCTACGACGCGGACGTGCCGGCGTCGCTCGAGTATCCGGACGTGCCCCTGCACGCGCTGCTCGATCAAGCGGCGGAGCTCTATCCGGCATCGACGGCGACGATCTTCTTCAACGCGAAGCGGTCGTACGCGTCGTTGCTGAAGGACGCGAAGCGATTCTCTGCCGGTCTGCGTGCGCTCGGCGTGAAGCAGGGCGACAAGGTCTCGATCGATCTCCCGAATTGCCCGCAGTTCCTCATCGCGTTCTTCGGCGCGCTGCGGATCGGCGCGGTCGTGGTGCCATGCAACCCGCTCTACACCCCCCCGGAGCTCCGCTACCAGCTCGCGGACTCGGGCGCGGAGACGATCGTCGTCCTGTCGCGCGGCTACCCGGTCGTCCGGGCCGCGCGCGAAGGCACGCGGATCCGCAACGTGATCGTCACCAACATCAAGGAGGAGATGCCGCCGATCCTTCGCACGCTCTTCACCTTCGCGAAGGAGAAGAAGGACGGGCACCGCGTCCCGTTCGCCGGCGACCCGGGGGCGATCGCCTTCCGCGAGATGCTCTCGCTCGGCGGCGACGACTCCGCCGCGCCCGCGCGTCCGGACGACGTGGCCGTCCTGCAATACACCGGCGGGACGACGGGGACGTCGAAGGGCGCGATGCTCTCGCACCGCGCGCTCGTCGCGAACACGCTCCAGTGCGCGGCCTGGTTCGGCAAGGCCATGCGCGACGGCGAGGACGCCGTGATGGGTGTGATGCCGCTGTTCCACGTCTACGGCCTCACCACGGTGATGAACTTCGCCGTCCTCTCGGGCGGCGCCATCATCCTCGAGCCGCAGCTCGATCTCGAGCACGTCATGAAGGACATCCAGCGCCACAAGCCGAAGCTGTTCCACGGCGCGCCGCGGATCTACAACGCGATCAACAATTCGCCGCTCGCGCAGAAGTACGACCTGCGCTCGATCACGGCGTGCATCTCCGGCTCCGCGCCGCTGCTCATGGAGACCGCGCGGAAGTTCCGTGAGCTCACCGGCGCGAATCTCGTGGAGGGCTACGGCCTGACGGAGGCCTCACCGGTGACGCACTGCAATCCCGTGTTCGATTCGGCGAAGAACCGGGTCGGCACGATCGGACTCACGTTCCCGGACACCGAGACTCGCCTCGTGGATCTCGAGACGGGTCAGAACGACGTCGCAATGGGCGAGGCGGGCGAGCTCCTCATCCGCGGTCCGCAGCTGATGGACGGCTACTACAACCGGCCCGAGGAGACGGCCGCGACGCTGCGCGATGGCTGGCTGCACACCGGCGACATCGCGACCATGGACGCCGACGGCTACGTCGCGATCGTCGACCGGAAGAAGGAGATGATCATCGTCTCCGGCTTCAACGTGTACCCGCGCGAGGTCGAGGAGACGCTCGCCCGGCATCCCGCGGTGCTCGAGGGCGCGGCGATCGGCGTGCCGCATCCGATCAAGGGTGAAGAGGTGAAGGCGTTCGTCGTCCTCAAGCCCGGCCAGACCGCGACCGCCGACCAGCTCATCGCGTTCTGCCGAGAGCAACTTGCGCCGTTCAAGGTGCCGAAGGCGATCGAGTTCCGGGACTCGCTGCCGAAGACGCTGATCGGCAAGGTGCTGCGGCGTCAGCTCGCCGACGAGGACAAGAAGAAGCGCTCGACCGCGGCGTGATCGGCGCGCGCGGTCGGGCGACGCTCGTCACGGTCTGCGGCACGTTCGTGCCGGAAGGCAGCCCGGGTGCCATCGCGGACGCGATCGTCGCCGAGCTGGTGGCCATCGGACGCCCGAAGCTGCTTGCCGACCTTGGGCTCTTCCTGCGGCTCATCGATTCGCGCGTCGTCAACCAGGTGCTCGTCGGCCGGCCGGTGCGGTTCAGCGACCTCGTCCAGCACGAGCGCGAGGCGTACCTGCGACGGTGGGCCGATTCGCGTGTCGGGCTGCTCCGCACCGCCTTCCAGGCGGTCAAGCGTCTGTCGCTCTTCATCGCGTACTCGCGGCCCGAGGCCGGGGCCGCGGGACTCCTGCCGGACACGGGTTACGCCCGGCCGGATCCGTTGCCGCTCCCGGACCGGCCGCTCGCGATCGCCCCGCTGACCCTTCGCGACGGCGACACGCTCGATTGCGACGTGTGCGTCGTCGGCTCGGGCGCGGGTGGCGCGGTCGCCGCGTTCGAGGCCGCCGCGGCCGGCCGCTCCGTGATCGTGCTCGAGCGCGGGCCGGCCTGGAGCGAGCCCGATCTGGTGCCGCGCGAGGCCGAGGGCAGTGCGCGCCTGTTCTGGGATCGCGGCCTCGCGGCGACCGACGATCTGGGCGTCGTCGTATTCGCAGGCCGCGCGGTCGGCGGCGGCACGGTCGTGAACTGGATGACCTCGCTCCGGCTGCCCGCGGCGGTGCGCGCGGAGTGGGAGGCGCTCGGCGTTGACGGCATCGGCCGCGAGCTGGACGGGCACTACGCGGCGATCGAAGAGCGGATCGAGGTCAACACGGACGAGAGCATCCGCAACGCGCCGAACGACGCCCTCGCGCGCGGCCTCAACGCGCTCGGCCTCCGGTGGTCGGTGATCCCGCGGAACGCGCGCGGGTGCGGTGACTGCGGGCATTGCGGCTACGGATGCCGCGCCGGGGCGAAGCGCTCGAGCGCGCGCACCTATCTGACCGACGCGGTCGCGCGCGGCGCGCGCGTGGTCGCGGGCTGCGAGGCGCGGACCATCACCTCGGCCGGCGGTGCCGTCACTGGCGTCGTCGCGCAGGCCGTTGGGCGACGGGTCTCGGTGCGCTGCGGCCGGATCGTGCTGGCCGGCGGCGCGATCGGGACGCCCGCGCTCCTCCTTCGCTCCGGGCTCGGCGGTCCGCGGGCCGGCCGGCGCCTTTACCTCCACCCGGTGCCGGCCGTGTTCGGCCGGTACGCCGAGCCGGTCCGGATGTGGTCGGGCGTGCCACAGAGCGTCGTGTCCGACGCGTTCGCGCACGTCGACGGCGCGTACGGCTTCCGCCTCGAGGTCCCCTCGGTGCTTCCGGGCGTCGCCGCGGCGGGCATCTCCTGGCGATCGGCCGAGGATCACCGCGCGGTCATGCAGGCGCTCGACCATCACGCTGCGTTCATCCCGATCGTCCGCGATCGCGAGCCCGGCCGCGTCCGCGTCGATCGCGACGGCGCGGCCGTCGTGTCGTACGCCGTCGGCGGTGCGGATGCCGCGATGTGCGTGCGCGCGATCGTCGAGACGGCGAAGGTCCACCTGGCCGCGGGGGCGCGCGAGGTGCGTACGTTCCACACCCGGCCGCTCGCGATCGGACCGGGTGGCGACATCGGCTCGTTCGCGGCCGCGGTCGCGCGCCGCGGCGTCGCACCGAACACCATCGGGATGTTCAGCGCCCATCAGATGGGCACCGCCGGCATGGGCGGCGATCGGGCAAGCGTGAGCGACCCGGACGGCGCGGTCCGTGGCGTGCGCGGATTGCACGTGGCCGACGCGAGCGCGTTCCCGAACGCGTCCGGCGTCAATCCGATGCTGACGGTCATGGCCCTCGCGCGCCGCAACGCGAGGCGGATGCTGGCCGGCTAGCGCAGCGATCCCAGCGCGGCGTTCGCGCGCACGCGATCCACGCTGATGCTCTCCCAGGGATCCGGTGTCCCGGCGCGCCGGCGTGCCGTCCACTGGAGCCACGCCTCGAGGAGGTTCCGATCCTCCCAGCGCAGCGAGGGGAGCAGCTCGACAACGACCGGGAACGCGCCGTCGCCGAGGCTGACGATGTACGCCGGATCCATGCGCCGCTCGGCGTCGGCCGGAAGCCCGGACGGATCGATCAGCCGCTCGAGATCCGCGCGTGCAACGAACGCCGACGGCGACACCGCGTTCACGCCGAGCGCGACGAGGAGCGCGGCGCCGGCGAGCGGCTGCAGGCAGATGTGCATCCGCGCGGCACTGACGCTCCAGGCGAGGATGGCGAGCGCGAGGGCGAGGAACACGATGCCGGCGCTCGCGTAGAAGCGGAGCTCGGTCCAGCCGTAGGCCTGCTGGTAGAGGTCGAGCCGGTAGTGCGCGGAGGCGAGCACCACGAGCGTGAGCCCGACGAGGACGAGCCCGAGCGCGGTCGTGACGCGCGATCGCGCCCGCGATTGCAGCCCGAGGCCGAAGAGCACCGCGGCGACGAGGGAAGCGCTCGCCATCAGCTCGAAGAAGCCACGCCGCGCGTACGCGCTGTAGGGGATGCCGGCCGCGTCGATCGTGTCGCGGCCGCCGAACAAGTATCCGACCTGGAACGCGACGAAGACCACGAACAGAGCGTCAACGCAGGCGAGGAGGACGGCCGCGGTCTCGACCGTGATGACGCCGTGGACCTCGGTCGCCGCGCGCGGGGCACGGACGCGATCGAGGGTCGCGAGCGCGGCGGCGGCGAGCCACGCGATGAGAGCGAAGAGCACAGTCCGCTGGCCTGCGTCGCGGAGGAGCTCGCGCCAGCGGACGATGTCGAAGAGGTCGTTCAGGCGCTCCGCGAACACGGGATCGGCCGACGCGAAGAGGACGGAGAACGCCACGAGGAACGGGCTCGCGAGGGCGGCGCCGCCGGCGTATCGCGGCAGCCGGCCGCTGCGCGAGCGGACGACGCGGGCGATCGGGCCTGCGGCCTGACCGACGAGACGCACGGGCCGGTCAAGGATGCCGGCGATCCCGTCCGAGGCCTCGGCCACGAGCGCACGCACGTCGTATCGCGTGATCCGTGCGCCGCCGAGCGCGGCGATCCATGCGCACGAGAGCGCGGCCGCCGCGGACAGGTCGAAGGCGAGCAGCGCGGCGTCGGCCCGGAGCGTGGCGAGCGCCGCGAAGGTCAGGGCCGCCACCGGCAGCCACGCGTCCGCGAGGTCGACGCGTACCGCGCGCGGGCGGAGCCACCAGCCGATCGCGAGGAGGAGCGCGGTCGCGACGAGGACGTTCAGGCCCAGCGCGTGCGCGAAGAAGAGCTGCTGGCACGCGACGCCGAACAGGAGGGCGGCAAGAAGCATCGCGGCCGGCGTGCGCATCGCGCGGATGCTCGCCGCCGGCGCCGCGCAGGTCATCCCACATGTGAGACGACATCGAAAGGTCCGCGGAGTAGCGTTCGGCGCGATGCGGCTGCAGGACCGAGAGCGCGTATCGAAGGCGATCCGGACGCTCCGGGGCGACCGCTCGCTCGATTCGCTGGTCGATCGCATCTACGAGATCACCGAAGGATCGGTCTCGCTGGATCGCGCGACGCTCCAGCGGGTCGCGACCGGGCGGACGCGCGTCACGCGGGCCATCGACAGCCCGGAGGACTGCGTCCGCCTCTACTTCGCCCTGATGATCATCGGCTGCGAGGAGGAGCTGACCCTTGCCGAGATCGTCGGCGAGGGCCGCACGATGCTCGCCGGGTTCGTCGGCGAGCCGCTCGCGACGCTGGTCTTCGCCGATCTCCGCAGGACGCTGCCGAAGCTCGCCGATCTGCGAACGCTCCGCGAATACCTCGAGGAGGGCCTGCGCGTATGGCTACCGAAGTGACCGGTGTCGCCGTCTCCGCCGAGAGCAACACGCTGCGCGCGGAGGAGGAGCGGCTGCGCGGCATGCTCGAGGAGCGCCTCGGCATCCGCACGCGGGTCGCGTCGCTGCCCGGGACACGCGCGCTCCTCGTCAGCCCGATCGCGGCCGGTTCGCCAAAGGGTCTCGTCGTGGATCGCTCGGTCAGCGCGGCAGAGCGGATCTCGCTGTATGTCCACCTCGCGGCGCACATCGCGCTCAAGCACGATGTGCCGCTGATCACGATCGTCGAGTCGCGCGGCGATGTGACGTCGGGCGAGGAGAACGGCCACCGCGATGCCGATCGGCTCGCGCGCGCGATGTGGTGGGGGACGAGCGCCCGGGCGGACGTGCGCGAGCTCTGGCCCGGTCGGCGCTCGCGCGTCCTGCGGCCGCTCCTCTCGAGCCGGCCGGGGCGCCTCGGCTTGCGGGTGCTGCTGCTCGTCCTGCGTCGGCTGTACTACGCCGCGCGCGCCCGGCGGCTGCTGGAGGGGACAGTGGTCGCGCGGTCGCTGCGTGATGCGCTCTGCGTGACGGCCGTCGTCTGCGCCGCTCCGGAGCTCGCTGCGATCCGCAGGTACCCGGGGTCGAACTAGCCCGCGTCCTTCAGCATCGCGTCCATCCGGTCGTCGTACTCGCTGAAGTACTTCTTCATCATCCGTACCGCCACCACGGTCCCGATCTTCATCCGGATGCCCTTCGGATCGTCCCAGTACACGGCCGTGTCGATCCGCGTGCCGGCGCCCTCGTGGACGACGCGGTCGGTGCGATAGATGCGCCCGACGAACGGGAACTCGACGGTGATGGTGAGCTCCGACGGCCGTTCCGCGTTCGGCACGCGGAAGACCGTGGCGTGGTCGCCCCCGTGCTCGCAGTGGTATTCCGCGCCGACCAGACTCCCCCGCGCGCCCTTCTCAAAGTCGACTCGCGGCACATTCATGATCTTGCGGCGCGCGACGGGGTCGGTCATCAGCTCCCACACCTCTTCCGGCGGCGCGTCGTACCGGCGGCTCGACCGGAACTTCGCCTCCGTATCGGTCACGATGATGCGGTCCTCGCGGAGCGCGTCGGCGCGAACCGACGCGAGATCCAGGTAGGCTGCGCCGACGTCGCCGAGGTCGTAATGCTGGGGAGACTCGACGAAGCCCGCGCGAGCCGACGCGGGCCAATCCTGAATCGCGGCGTCGGTCGCAAGGAGGTACTCCCGGAGTGGCACCGTGTTCTTCAGCAGCCGGTGGACGAGGTTCACATCGGCCCCATACAGCTGCACCACTCCGGCCACCACTTGACGCGAATAGGTCCCGCGGTGGACGACGAACTTGAGTCCCAGGTTCCCGATCATCTGGCAGGCCTGACACGGGCAGCTCGTGGCGGCGCGCATGTCGCGGAGGCGCCGGTGGAACGCGCCGAAGGTCTCGCGCAGCCAGTCGAAGACCTCGACGCCCGTCCGCTCGGTCGTGCACGCGAGCGCGTCGCCCTCGACCTGGTCGACGCTCAGCCTGCCGCCGAAGCTCTTGGCGATGTTCTCGATGAGCTCGGCCAGGATCTCGCGCGAGTGCTCGTGCTCGGTGCCGGACACGAAGGCCGTGTAGCCCGAGATGTCCGCGATGACGAGGAGACCATCTACCGACGCCACGGCACCGATCATCGCACGAAGCCCTACGGTACGGCCGGGATGGTGAGGAAGGTCGCGCCGACGATCGTCTCGAGCGGCAATGGGCGCGGCGCGCTCCCGGCCGGCATCCGGATCCTCGCGAAAGGCGGCAGCGCTCTCGACGCCGTTGAGGCGTGCGCGCGGATCGTCGAGGCGGATCCGACGGATGACACGGTCGGCTACGGCGGACTGCCGAACGTCCTCGGCGTCGTCGAGCTCGACGCGTCGATCGTCGACGGCACGACCCACGCGGCCGGCTCCGTCGCCGCGCTCACCGGTTTCCTGCATCCCATCACCGTCGCCCGTGCGGTCATGGAGCGGCTGCCGCACGTGATGCTCGTTGGCGCGGGCGCGGTGCGCTTCGCACAGGAGATCGGCGCCGAGGAGGGGGACCTGCTCACCGCCGAGTCGCGTGACGAATGGATCCGGCAGCTGCGGCGGGCGAAGCACACGCCCGCGTCGATCGCGACAGCGCGAGCCCTCGGGCCGATCGTGCTCGAGATGGTGAAAGAGCACGGCACGGTGAACTTCATCGCGATGGACACACGCGGCAACATCGCGTCCGCGGTCACGACGAGCGGGTGGGGGTTCAAGTACCCCGGCCGGGTCGGCGATTCGCCGATCATCGGCGCCGGCCACTACTCCGACACGCGCTTCGGCGGCGCGGCGTGCACCGGGTTCGGCGAGCTCGCGATGCGCAATGTCACGACCAAGACCGCGGTCGATCGGCTCGCGCGTGGTGAGAGCGCGGTCGCCGTCGCGGAAGCGGCCATCGCCGACGCGAACGCGCTCACCAGCCACGGGAGCCGCCTGAACATCGTCGTCCTTGCCGCGAACGGCGAGCATTCCGCTGCGACCACGAAACGCGGCGTGAAGTACGCGTACCAGTCGGTCGGGATGACCCGCCCGGCCGTCCGGGCGCGGGCCATCGTCCGTCGTCGCTCGCGGTGAACGTCCGCTGGGCCGCGTACGCGGCGTACGTCAACTCCATCGCCGCGCTCGCGCAGCTGCTGAGCTCCGGCGGCGACCCGAAGGCGAACGGCGCGGCCGGGCTCGTGAACAACCTGTCCGGTGTGATCTGGGCCGCGAGCTTCGTCCCGGTCGCGTACCTCTTCTACCGGGCGTCGCGCACGCACGCGAACATCGTGAGCGCAGCCGCGTTCGGCTTCGGCCTGTTCGCGTTCGGCGCCTCCGCGTTCCTCGAGCTCTTGACCGCGACCGGTCAACTCACGTTCGACCAGGAGACCGTGGCGTACTACCCGGTGCTCGGCGGGATCGGCGTGTGGCTGGTCATGGCCGGCGGCGTCGCGATCATGGAGACCGCGCTACCGCGAGCGCCGATCATCTTCGGCGCGGTCATCGGCGGGCTCTGGTTCCTGGCCAACGTCCTCTTCGGCGCGGGCGGCCTCCCGTCGCCCACGGTGGACGGCCCGACGAACGACCTCACCGACAGCGGGATCCTGCTACTCGAGACCGCATTCCTGCTGCAGCCGTTCTGGGGCCTCTGGCTCGGACGCGCGCTCCTCGGTCCGCCAAAGGCCCCGGTCCCGGCGCGCTAGCCCGTCGGCTTCGCTGACTGACCCGCGAGCTCGCGCCGGGCGGCCTGGGCGATCTCGACGTTCGTGTACGCGTAGCCATCGAGGCCCCAACCGCCGTCGGGCGACTCGACGATCAGGCACCAGGTCCGCTCGACGACGGTCGGGTCACCTGCGGCGGCCGCGACGATGTCCGTCAGCTCCTTGACCACGCCGAGCTTCTTGTCGCGATCGAGGACCCCGACGGGGGTCAGGACCTGGATGCGCACGTAGTTGCTGTCGCCGGCCGCGTTGGCCAGCGCGCCGCGGTCCAGGTCGTGGACGAACGCCGCGGTGTTCTCCTTGAACAGCGCGATCTGGGGGACCGCCTCCCACCGCATGACCGCCTTGGCGAGGTCCTGGGCGAGCGTCTTCCGGTCGCGGAACGTTCCCGTGGCGGCGTACACGTCGATCATTGGCATCGGGTTTCTCCAGTGTGTTCGTTGATTATGTCGGTCGTCATACCGACTCGAGAACACCGTACTCTATGACTATCGTCATAGTCAAGGGCGGCCGATGACCAAGGACAGCCGGTCGAGCATGGTGCGGAGCGCCGCGTCCCTGATCCGCACCCGCGGCGTGTCAGGGACCTCGCTGTCGGACGTGCTGGCTGAGAGCGGCGCGCCGCGCGGGTCGATCTATCACCACTTCCCGCGGGGAAAGGACCAGCTCGCCGGCGATGCGATCCGGTGGACCTCCGAACGGGTGCTGACCCACCAGCGCGCCTGCCGGGCGACCACCGCGAAGGGCGTGCTCGAGTGCTTCATCGACATGTGGCGCAAGGTCGTGCTCGCTTCCGGCGGCACCGCCGGCTGCGTCGTGGCCGGCGTCGCGATCGACACCGTCGGGGAGGCGGACGGGTTGATCGACGTCGTCCGCGCGACCTTCCGGTCCTGGATCGATCTGCTGACCGAACAGCTGACGGCCGCGGGCGTGCCGCGTGCGCGCGCAGCGGCCATCGCGGTCGCGACCGTGGCCGGGATGGAAGGCGCGCTCATCCTGTGCCGGGCGGAGGGTGGGGTCGGCCCGTTGGAGACGGTCGCCGCGGAGCTGCTGCGCTCGCTGCCGCCCGAGGCTGCTAGGGGCCGAAGCTCCGCCAGAGCAGGTTCGCGACGCTCAGGACGAGCAGCACCACGATGAGCTGGCGGAAGCGGGCCTGGTCGAGCCTGGCGCGGAAGAAGATCCCGGCCATGAGCGCAAGCAGCGTGGGGACGAGGCCGAGCAGCCCGATCGCGACGATGTTCGCGGTGTACAGACCGAGGAGCGCATAGCCGGCCAGCTGGATCACGGCGTTCAGCTCGAAGATCGCGGCGAGCACGATCACGTACTCGTGGCGGTCCATCTTCCGCGCGTGGAAGAACGATCCGATGAGCGGGCTCGCGATCGAGGTCGTTCCCTGCAGGACGCCGCCCACGAATCCGACGACCGGTCCGAGGATCCGCGCGCGACGCGCGCCGGGGTCGTCGCCGATGAGGCGGTCACCGCGGAGCAGGAACACCGCGACCATCAGCGAGATGAGGATCGCGAAGGTCCGTTGATCGAGCAGCGCGAGGAGATTCACGCCGATCGCCGTGCCGACGGCGCTCGCGACGATGATCGGCGCGATCGTCCGCAGGACCTCGAGCCGGCGCCAGCCCTGGAGCAGGAGGATCGAGTTCGCGGCGAAGATCGGGATCGTCACGATGACCACCGCCGCCTTCGGACCAAACACGCCGGCCAGGATCGGCGTGGCGACGAGGGGCAGGCCCATCCCGGTGGTGCCCTTTGCGAATCCCGCGACGCCGAGTCCGACGATGAGGATCAGGAGATCGCCTGTGCCCATGCGCGCTCGCCGACGAGCGCCCTCCAGTCCACCTGATGCAGTCGGGGATTCTCTCGATAGCTGCGTCCCACCTTCGCGAGGTCGCGGCCGTCGAGGCGCACGATGTCCGCGGTGTGGTCGAAGCCGCTGCCATGGACGAGGGCCGACCCGACGCCGTACACGTCCACCGGGATCCCGAGGCGCTCGAACCGCGCGATCTTCTCCGCATCGAATCCGCCGGACGCGACGATGCGCACGTGGCCGTAGCCCGCCGCGTCGAGCGCCGCCCGGAGGATCTGGACGAGCCGCGGGGTCACGCCGCGGATCTCTTCACCGGCGCGCCCGCCGTGCTGCTCGATCTCGCGCAGGATCGCCTTGTCGATGAGCGACTCGCTCGTGTCGACGCGCACGCCCCAGAGCCGCTGCCCGAGCGCGTGCGCGACCCCGAGCGAGGTGTTCACGACGTCGTTCTGGAAGTCGACGAGGCTGGTGACGTTCACGTGGCCCTCCGCGGTGCCGGGGGCGGTGAGGTGACCGACGGCCTCCGTGGTGCGATTGATGTACTCGTCGAACTTGAGCGTCGCGACGCTCGTATCGCCGCCGTACACGGCGATGAGCGCGTGCGGCACCGTGCCGAGGCCGGTCGAGCCCCACCATTCGCCCTGTTCGTCGGTCGACACGCCGATCGCGCCGCCGACGTACGCGGCGTAGCCGGCGCCGGCCTGGGCCTCGTGGGCCTGGTGGCGCGCACCGAACATGATCACCGGCTTCCCGTTCGCGGCCGCGACGACGTCGCGGGTGTTCGTCGCGACCCGCGATCCCTCGGCGAGCGCGCCGAGGTAGAGGGTCTCGAGATGCGCGAAGGAGGCGTACTCGCCTTCGATGTGCATGACCGGCTCATCGCGCTCGGCGACCTCACCGTCGAAGAGCGATCGGACGGCCAGGTCCCGCCAGCCCGGCTCCCAGAGCGAGGCGAGCTCGTGCGAGATCTCGAACGCGTTGCGCGCGAGCGGGGCATACGCGTCCCAGCCGCCCGACGCCGGTAGGGCCGCCCAGTGCGCGTACGCGCGGCGCTCGGCCTCGAGGTACCGCTCGAACAGCGCGTCGCTTCGGGTGCGGTCGCGATAGTGGCCGGTGCCGGCCACCAAGATCGCGAGCGTGTGGTCGGTCCCGACGATGACGGCGTGCGGATGTTTCTGGAAGACCTGCATCGTCACGCGGTCGCGCCGGCGGTCCTGCTCGAGGATGAGCTTCGTGCGCGCGAAGTAGATGTCGCTCTTGTAGCCGGCGCGGATCTTCTCGACGGGCAGCCGGAACGTCTCCGGCCGCAGCCGCTCTTCGACGATCACCACATGCTCGTGAGCATGCCGCCGTCCACCTGCACGCTGACGCCGGTGATGTACGACGCCCGTGACGACGCGAGGAACACGGCGGCCGCCGCGAACTCCTCGGGCCGGCCGTACCGGCCGAGCGGGATCCCGCCCTTCTCGAAGCGCTCGCGAACCTGCTCGACGGTGACCCCGTCGCGCTTCGCCGTGTCCGCGTCGAGCTCGGCGATCCGCTCGGTGGAGATGCGGCCCGGCTGGATCGCGTTCACCCGGATCCCGTCCGCCGCGAGCTCCGTCGACAGCGTCTTCAGCAGCCCGTGCACCGCGGCACGAAGGCCGTTCGACAGCATGAGCGTCCCGTACGCGGGCGAGCCCGGCTGGCGAACGGAGGTCGAGGTCGAGAAGACGATCGAGCCCTTTGACTTCCTGAGCTCGGGAAGGGCGAGGCGAGTCAACCGCACCGCCGACAGGAGGGTGAGCTCGAAGGCTGTCTGCCACGCCGCGTCGTCGAGGTCCGCGAACTTCCCGGGCTTGGGGCCGCCCGCGTTGACGATGAGGACGTCGATGCCGCCGAGCCGCTTGACGCTCTCGTCCACGAACCGGCGGCAACCGTCCTCGGTGCTCACGTCGGCGTCGATCCCGATCGTGCCGCCGCCGAGCTCGGCGGCGACCTGCTGGATGCGCGTGCGGTCGCGAGAGCAGATCGAGACCCGGGCGCTCTCACGAACGAACTCCGCGGCGATCGCGCGCCCGAGCCCCTTGCTCGCGGCCGCGACCAATACCCGCTTGCCGTTGAGGCCGAGATCCACGGTTAGACGCTACCGCGATTGCCGATACTTCGCGGCATGCCAGTGCGCGCGCTCATCGTCGACCTCGATAACACGCTCGTGCCGGAGTTCCCAAACTACGAGCAGGCTTTCGACGATGGCTGCGGCCCGATCGCGCAGGAGCTTGGCCTCGGCGTATCGGCGATCCGCCGGTCGGTATTCGATGCCTCGCACGAGCTGTGGCGGTCGTCGCCGTGGTTCGAGGAATGCCTGCGGCTCGGCATCGGCTCGCCGACGAGCCTGTTGACTGACCTATCCGCCGGCCGGCCCGAACACGCCGAGCTGCGTGCGTGGCTGCCCGACTACCGGCGCCAGGCGTGGGGCCGCGGTCTCGCGGCGCAGGGCATCGAGGCGGCGTCGCGCGAGGCGCTCGGCCGCCGACTCGACGCAGCCTTCCGGGCACGACAGCGCGTGTTCTGCCCGCCGTATTCGGATGCGATGCCGGCGATGGAGCGCGCCGCCGCCGCGTACCGGCTCGGGATCACGACGAACGGTCCCAGCGACGTCCAGCGGGCGAAGCTCAGCGCCTCAGGGCTCGAGCAGTTCTTTCCGGTCGTCGTCGTGTCAGAGGAGATCGGGGCAGGAAAGCCTGGGGTCGAGATGTTCCGGATCGCGCTCGAGCGCCTTCGCGTCCGCGCGGATGAAGCGGTCGTCGTCGGCGACAGTTACGAGCGCGACATCGCCGGCGCGCGCAACGCGGGGCTCGCGTCGATCCTCGTTGATCGCGGCGATCCGCAGTCACAGGGCTCGCCATCCGCGGACGCCACGATCGCGAGCCTTGCCGAGCTCCGGTCAGCCCTCGCGACGGTCAGCTGAGCGCCCCGAGGGCGACCGCGACGAGGATCACGATCGCGAGCGCGACGCGGTACGCGACAAAGATGTTCAACGAGTGGGTGCGCAGGTAGCGGACCATGAACGCGACCGCCGCCAGCCCGGAGATGAACGAGACGGCGAAGCCGATGGCGACGATGTCTAGCTCCGCCGTGAGCCCCGACAGCTTGCGCGCGTCGAGGAGGGTCTTGAGCCCCGCGCCGAGGATGATCGGCGTCGCGAGCAGGAACGCGAGCCGCGTGGCGTCGGGCCGCTCGAGACCGCGGAACAGTCCGGTCGAGATCGTGATGCCCGAGCGCGAGACGCCCGGCAGGAGCGCGAGCGCCTGGGCCGCGCCGACGACGAGCCCATCGGTGATGGTCACGCGGTCGAAGCGGCGCCGGCGTGCGCCGAGGCGCTCGGCGAGGACGAAGACCACCGAGCCCAGAAGGAGGCCGGCGACGATGTACAGAACGCTGCGGAGGGTCGTCGAGATGGCGGTCTCGAACAGGACGCCTGCAATCGCCGCGGGGATCGTGCCCACGATGATCACGAGCGGTACTCGCCAGCGGCCGTGGAGCACGTCGTTGAGCAGCCCGATCCAGGTGGTCGCGAAGTACAGCAGCACCGCGAGCGCCGTTCCCATGTGGAGCGCCACGTCGAAGCTCAGCCCGAACTTCTCGGGATCGAGCTTGAGGGCGTCGGAGACGAGGATGAGATGCGCGGTCGAGCTGACCGGCAGGAACTCGGTGAGCCCCTGCACCAGCCCGAGGATGACCGCCGCCGCCTGGTCGTTCATTTACCGGATGGTCGCACGAGCGGCCAGGAGCGCGTCGTGGGCCTCCTTCTCGTGGCCGAGGACGGTCTCGAGGGCCTTCGCGATCCCGCGGCGGTGGCCGGCATCCATGAATCGCATCGCGACCGAGGCGTCGAACGGCTTCGTCCCGAGCTTCTCCAGCGCCTCGACGACGTAGCCGTACGACTCGGCCGCGCGCAGGAGGTCGCCGCCGGGCGTCGCGAAGAGCGATCGCAAGCCGCGAAGGAAGCGGGCCGCGGCCCGCCGCTTGTCGGCGAGCACGACGCGCATCGCGTGGTCGGAGAACGCCGCGGTGCCGGCGTGCTTCAGGTCGGTCCAGCGCGCGTCGTCCCGCAGGGCCGTGGCCCAGCCCGCGAGCGCGGACTCCGACCCGGCGGCGCGGGCGATCCCCGCGTCGAGCCCGCCCTTCGCGACCGCGGCACGCTCGACCTCGGGCGCCCGGTCGAGGAAGACCGGGCCGCCGTGATCCGCATCCATGAAGTCCCCCCAGCCGATCTCGCTCGGCTTGTCGTTCTTGTCGAAGAAGGTGCGCACCAGGTACCGATCGTCATCGACGTATCCGACGATGAGCCCGTACTCGGGCGGCCCGACGGCGCCGCGGATGAGCGGCGGCAGCTTGTCGTCGATCGCCTCGCGGATGCGCGAGCCGACCAGGTCGCGGAGATCGTCGTCATAGGGCGGCGGGACGTCATCAAGCCTCACCGCCGCCGCACGGGCCGCGAGGGCCAGCGTGTCGGGGTCGCGTGGCGTCGCCGCGAGCGGATCGAAGCCCTCGAGATCGATGGTCACGTCGAACGCCGCGCCTGACGCGCCCATGAGCCAGTCGTACTCGGTCTTCGTGGCCGCGGCCAGGACCGCCGGGAAGCTGCACTCCTGACCCGCACCGAAGCGGAGCGGAGCGATCTCTTTGAGCAGCTTCGTCAAGGCCGGAGCAGCGCGCGCCAGGCCACTCTCGTCAGACCCCTCCGATGGACAGCTCGGAGATCACGAAGGTGGGGCTGCCGAGGCCGGACGATCCGAATATCAGATCGTTGGCCACGCCGGTGATCGACGCGAGCAGCGTCGTCAGATTCCCGGCGATCGTGATGCCCTGAACCGGATACTTTCGCTCGCCCTTCTCGAGGTAGTCGCCGGTCGCGCCGAGCGAGAACTCCCCGGAGATCGGATCGACCGTGTGCAGGTTGAGGAGCGAGGTGATCCGCAGTGACCGGTCGAGGCCGTTGACGAGCGCCCCCGGCGCCGTGGCCCCGGGTGCCAGGTGGAAGTTCGCCGCGCCGATCCGGCTCGGCGTCGCGTACGAACCGCGCCGCGCGTTGCCGGTCGGCGCCTGCTCCATCTTCTTCGCGGTCTTCAACGACGAGAGGTAGCCCACCAGGACGCCCTTGTCGATGAGGGTGCGGGTGGTCGTAGCCACACCCTCGCCGTCGAACGGCGCCGTGCGGAGCGCGCCCGGCGTACGCGCATCGTCCACGATCGTCACGCGCTCGCTCGCGACCCGCTGATCGACCCTTCCGGCGAACAGGCTCTTCCCTTTGATCACCGAGTCGGCGGAGAAGAGCGGGACGAGCGCGCCGAGCAGCGACATCCCCATGTACGGGTCGAGGACGATCGGCAGGGTCTGGGTCTTGAACGGCTGCGCCCCGAGCTTGCCGACCGCGAGTTCCGCCGAACGGCGGCCGACGGCGTCGGGATCGACCGTGCCGAACTGGCGCCTGGCCTCGCCGTGATAGCCGATCTGGCGCTCCTCGCCAGCGGTCGCGACCGCCGATGTCCCGACGCTGAAGTACGTCTCGCGGTACGCGCCGCGCACATCGGCCGTCGTCGCCACGATCGTGGTCATCGTCCCGTCGCCGTACATCGTTTTGCGGAAGCCGCTGATCCGCGGGTCCACGTTCTTCGCCGCGCGCTCGACCGCGAGCGCGACGTTCGTGCGCTCGGTCACGGTGCGGCCGTCAATGCCGTCCTCGTACAGCTGGAGGTCAGGGCTCTCGATCTGCTTCGTCGCGATCGAGACGTCCGGGTCCGGCTCGGTCACGGCCGCGATGTCGCGCGCGGCCTCGACGCAGTCCTCGATGCCCGCCGGCGAGAGGTCGCTCGAGTACGCGAACCCGACGTGGCCGCCGCGCAGCACGCGGACACCGATGCCGCGCTCGCCGCGGGTGATCGCGTTCTCGACCGCGCCGTCGCGGACCTCGACCGTCGTCGACTGCCCGTCGCGCAGGAACACCTCACCGCCGTCGACGCGCAGTCCCTTGATCGACGCGATTGCGCGATCCACGACCGCCTCGTTCGCCAGTTTCTCGCTCACGAGGCGTTCTTGATCTTGCCGCCCACGACGACGCTCGGGATCCGGAGAGTCGGCTGCGCGTCCGCGACCGGCGCGCCCTGGCCATCCTTGCCGCACGTGCCGACCGAGTAGCCGAGGTCCGAACCGACCATGTCGATCTCGCTCATCAGCTTGGGACCCTGGCCGACCAGCGTCGCGCCGCGCAGCGGCTCGGCCTGCTTGCCGTCGCGGATGCGGTAGCACTCGGTGATCTCGAACGCGAAGTTTCCGCTCACCACGTCGACCTGCCCGCCGCCCATGCCCTTCACGAAGATGCCGTCCTTCACCGACGCGAGGATGGCGGCCGGATCCGACGTGCCGCGCGCGATCATCGTCGTCGTCATCCGGCAGATCGGCAGGTGCCGGAAGGATTCGCGGCGGCCGTTCCCGCTCTCGGCGATCCCGAGCTTCCGCGCGTGCTTCTTGTCGCTCAGGTACGTCTTCAGGATGCCGTTCTCGATGAGCACGGTCCGGTGGGTCTGGGTGCCCTCGTCGTCCATCGCCTGGGTGCCCCGCTTGCCCGGATCGGTGCCGTCGTCGACGACCGTGATCAGCTCGCTCGCGACCTTCTGTCCGAGCCGGCCCGAGTAGACGGACATGCCCTTCAGGTTGAGGTCGGCCTCGAGACCGTGGCCCACCGATTCGTGGATGAGCGTGCCCCCGGCGTCGCTGGCGAGCACGACGGTGTACGTGCCGGCCGGCGCGGGCTCGGCTGCGACGTTCTGCACCGCGAGCCGCGCGGCGGTATCGGTCGTCTCGAGGACCGCCTCCTCGGTGAGCATCTCGAAGCCCTCGGTGCCCGCCTTCGCCTTGTAGCCCGACTCGAGCACGTCGCCCTGCTTCGCGGTGACCAGCACGCCGAACACGAGCCGCGTGCGCGAGTCCGTCCGGAACCGGCCCTCGCTGTTCGCGACCACGACGTCCTGCACGCTCTCGCGGTACAGCACGGTCACCTGATGGACGTGCGGGTCGGACGCGCGCGCCCGCTCGTTCGCGAGCTTCATCAGCTCGACCTTCCGCTCGATCGGCACGGTCCGCGGATCGATGCGCACGACCGACGGGCGGGGGAGCACGTCGGCCGAGATCGCCGTGACCTCCCGCATGCCGCCGTCATCGTCGGCGATCGCAGCCGCGGCGCGGCCGGCGATGGCCAGGAGATCGTCGCCATCGTTGACGTTGCCGTTCGCGTAGACCCCGCGGTCGCCGGCGGTGACGCGGATGCCCGCACCCTGGTCGACCCCGGTGATCGCGTCTTCGAGCTTGTTGTCGTCGAGCGTGAGCGTCACGACGTTGCTGCGCTCCCAGAACAGCTCGGCCCAGTCGCCGCCGCGCGACAGCGCGGTCCGGAGGGCGCGCGCCGCGTCCTTCTCGGTGACGCTCATGGTGCGAGGCAGCGTGACGGTAGAGATGGCTCGCTCCTCCCCTCGAGGGACCGCAGTTTAGCCCGCGCGCTCGCCGATGATCGTGACCGTCGCGCTCCGCGTCCGCGGTCCGTCGAACTCCGCGAAGTAGATGCCCTGCCACCGACCGAGAGCCAGCCCGCCATCTTTGATCGCGACGGTGATGTCGCCGCCGACGAGCACGGACTTGATGTGCGCGGGGCCGTTGCCCTCCGCATGACGGTAATCCCCCGCGTCGGGAACGAGTCGCGCCAGCGTCGTCAACAGATCGCGCTGGACGTCCGGATCGGCGTTCTCGTTCACGAAGATCCCGGCGGTCGTGTGCGCGACGGTGACGACGCAGATGCCGTCGCGGATCTTCGCGGCCTTCACTTTCTCGGTTACCCGCTCGGTGATGTCGATGGTCTCCGTCTTCTTGGACGTCTCGATCCGGAGCCCGAGGTGCGCGGCCGTCACGCCACGGAGGCTTTCGCGCCGCGCTCGGCGAGGATCCGCGCGAGCACGCGGAGGTCGGCGTTGCCGCCGCTCACGACGAGCACCGTCTTCCCACGCGCGCGAACGGCCCCGGATCGGAGCGCCGCCAGCGTCGCGGCGCCGGAGGGCTCGACCAGGAGCGAGAGCCGTTCGAGGTAGTCGTAGGTCGCAGCTTCGAGGGCGTCGTCGGTGACCGTCACGATCTCGTCGACGTACGCGCGCGCGAGGTCCACGTTCAGCTGCTCGGTACCCTTCGCGACGAGCTTGTCGGCCACGCTGTGTGGGTGTTCGACGACCACCGGATGGCCGGCGTCGCGTGAACGTCGCACCGCGTCGGAGCCCTCGGGCTCGACCCCGATGATCCGCACGTCTGCCCGCCGCTCCTTCACGGCGAGGGAGATCCCACCGATCAGCCCGCCACCGCCGACGGGGACGACGACCAGCCCGACATCCGGTACGTCGTCGAGGATCTCGAGCCCGACCGTGCCCTGACCGGCCACGATGAGCGGGTCGGCGTACGGATGGACGAACGTCTTCCCCTGCTCGCGCTCGATGCGGTGCGCGAGCGCCAGCGTGTCGTCGTACATGTCACCTTCGAGGAGCACCTCGGCGCCGTACGCCCGGCACACGCCGACGGTCGTCTCGGACACCCCGCGGGGCATGACCACGGTCGCCGGCGCACCGAGGCGGTAGGCGGCATACGAGACCCCCTGGGCGTGACTGCCCGCTGACGCCGCGACCACGCCGCGAGCGCGGTGCTCGTCGTCCAGCGACGCGATCTTGTTCAGCGCGCCCCGCACTTTGAAGGTCCGGGTCGGCTTGAACGTCTCGATCTTGAGCAGGATCTCCGCGCCGAGCAGCTGCGAGAGATATGGGGAGCGTTCGATCGGCGCCCGCGGGAGGTAGCGATCGACGATGACCCGCGCGGCCTCGACGTCGCGAAGACTGAGCACCGCGCGACGATACTTCCAACGTGCCCACTCGCGGCGAAGCCCGGAGGCGCGCGACCGAGACGCTGCGACGCGCGGGCGCGCCGATGCCCGCGCTCGACGCGGATGTGCTCCTCGCGCACACACTCGGCGTCCCAAAGGAGACGCTCGTCGCGCATCCGGAGGTCGAGCTCACCGCCGACGAGGGATCGCGATTCGACGTGCTCATCGGGAAGCGGGCCGACGGCGTGCCGGTCGCGTACCTGCGCGGCTTCAAGGAGTTCTACGGCCTGCGGTTCGCGGTCGACCCGCGGGTGCTCGTCCCGCGGCCCGAGACGGAGGCGCTGGTCGACGCCGTGCGCGAGTACGCCGCCGATCGTGACC
>DATCOR010000100.1:0-11019 GCA_036564585.1 Candidatus Limnocylindria bacterium
TTCCCGGCGCCGGACAGGCCGGTGACCACGACGAAGTCGGGTCGCGCGGTCACGACCTAATGCGGGATGATCCGCGAGGCAACGAACCCGACGAGCCCGATGACGATCGCTCCGATGATCGCGGTGATGATCCCGTCGACGTGGAAGTCGAGGAACGGGATGGCCGACACCAGCAGAAGCATGAGCCCGGCGATGACGAGCTGGAAGAGGCCGAGGGTCAGGCACGTGATCGGCATCGCGATGAGCGAGATGATCGGACGCACGAGCGCGTTCACGACGCCCAGCACGAGCGCTGTGAGCGCCAGCGAGACCCACCGGTCGGCGTCACCCAAGCCGTACAGATGCTGGGTGCCGTAGGTGATGCCCGGGATGAAATACGCGGCGACTGCGATGGCGATCGCGTTGATGACGACGCGTCCGAGGTGACCCATGGCGGGCATAGTAAGCGGGCGGCTAATACTGGTTGATGGTGCCGAGCCGGCGGATGCGCCGGTCCGCGCGGCGGTAGGCCCACAGCCCGATCGGGAAGACGATCGCGGTCGTGAGGAGCAGGGCGACGTACTCGAGCGTCGGATCGAACAACGGGCGCGTCCCGAGCCCGTACTGGCGGATGAGGTCCATCGTGTACGTCGTCGGGAGCAGGTACGAGACCGGCTGCACCAGCCCCGGAAGGAGCGTGATCGGGAACGCCGCGCCGATGGCCACCCCGAACAGGTAGTTCGTGCAGTCGATGAAGAAGTTCGCCTCCTTGATGAGGAGCACGAGGGCGGCGAGGCTGTAGGCCACACCGACCATCGCAACGATCCCGATCGCGACGGCGGGCAGTGCGAGGACGATCTCGGGCCGGAAGCGAAGGCCGAAGAACGCGATGCCGATGGCGAAGATCGCGATCTGGCTGAGCGTGAACCAGAACAGGCCGCCGAGCGCGCGCCCGAGGACGATCGCCTCGCGCGACGTCGGCGTGAGCCAGGTCGGCTCGAGCGTGCCCATCTCCATCTCGTTGCGGATCGACATCGCCATCGCCCAGAACGCGGTGGCCGTGAGGCCACTCATGACGCCGCCGAGGAACACGAAGCCCGCCAGGTCCTGGGTGCCGATCGTCTTCTCGAGGCCGACGACGTGTCCAGCCACGGCGAACGACGCCCCGAACAGGAGAGCGGGCAGGATCCCCTGATAGAGCGGCGTGAAGATCGACGAGGCGACCTGGAACCGGTAGCGGGACTGATTGCGGATGTCCTTGCGCGCGATCGCGAGCGCGGCCCTCAGCTCACCCATCTAATAGCGCCCGAACATGCCGCTGCGCCGGGCGCTCGCCTCGAGCCACCGGAAGACGACGACCGCGAGGACGCCGAATACGACCGCGAGGCCGAGCAGTCCGCCAGCCGTCGGGAGCAGCTCGGCCGGTCCGGCGGACCGGAGCAGGGCGCTGCGCATTCCGTCGACGATGTGCGTCGGCGGCATGGCCGTCGCGGTCGCCTGCGCCCAGCCGGGAAGCATCGCGATCGGGAACGTGATCCCGCACAGCAGCGAGAGCGCGCCGCGGGTGAACTGCACCGCCGGCCCGATCTCCCCGAAGCGCAATACGCCCGCCCCGAACAACGCGCCCAGCGCGTACATCGACGGCACCCCGATGAGGGTGATGGCGAGCGCGAGCAGCACGCCCTGCAGCGAAAGGACGACGCCGAATAGCAGCCACGCCGCGAGGCCCATGACGAATAGGTCGAGGATGATCCAGACGGCGTTCGTCAGCGTCGGTCCGAAGAGCGGGACGAGGCGGGACACCGGCGTGAGGAACACGGCTTCGAGCGATCCGCGGATCTGCTCCTGCCGAAGTGCCGTGCCGGGCCCCCAGAGCAGCGCGGAGAGCCACATGTACATGAGGTACCCAATGAAGACGAAGAGCGCGATGCCGGTGGTGCCGGCGCGCGACGCGAACGCGTCCAAGGCCTGCGGGTCGCCCCCGCCCGAGTACGCCTGGCCCATCAGGACCCAGACCGCCGGAAGCAGCACGGGCCAGAAGATCGTGCCCATGAGCGTGGTGGGGTAACGCCGCATCTGCCGGAGCGACATGAGCCCCGCGGCGCGAAGTGCGCGCACGTCGCCCGCGAGGTACGTCGTGTTCATTCGCGCAGCGCGCGGCCGGTGAGCGAGATGAACACGTCCTCGAGCGACACCGGCACCACCTCGACGTGCTGGATCGTCGCGCCCTCGCTCCGCGCCGCGTCGAAGGCCGCTGGGACGAAGTCGCGCGCGGACGCGCAGTGCGCGGTCACGGCGAGCGTGCCGTTGTGCCGCTCGCTGCGCGCGATGACGGCGTCCTTCGCCAGGCGCGCCAACATCGGGGCCCATTCGGGCTCGGGGGCCCCTGCTCCCGCTTCGCCCGTCATGCCGATCTCGAGGCTCACGACGTCCTCGGCGCGGATCCGGCGCTTGAGCGCGGCCGGCGTGTCGAGGGCCACGATCTCGCCGTGGTCGATGATCGCGATGCGGTCGCAGAGCTGGTCCGCCTCCTCCATGTAATGGGTGGTGAGGAGGACCGTGCGGCCCTGGCGCTTCAGCTCGCGGACGCGATCGCGGAGGTCGCGGGCCGATTGCGGATCGAGACCGACGGTCGGCTCGTCCAGGATGACGAGCGGCGGATCCGGCAGCAACGCGCGCGCGAGCGCGAGCCGCTGGCGCATGCCGGTGGAATAGCGCTCGACGTAGTCGTCCGAGCGGTCCTCGAGCTTCACCGCGACGAGCGCCGCGTCGATCCGGGCCTTCGTCTCTTTCGGCGGCACGTGGTAGAGCGCCGCGAAATACTCGAGGTTCTCGCGTGCCGTCAGCTTCCAGTACAGGCTGCGCTCGCCCGAGAGCATCGCACCAAGGTTCGCGCGGATCTGGCGCGGGTCCTTCCGTACGTCGACGCCGAGGATCCGCACGTCGCCGCTCGTCGGCTCGAGGAGCGTCGCGAGCATCCGAAGGGTGGTGGTCTTCCCCGCCCCGTTCGGGCCGAGGACGCCGAAGATCTCGCCGCGCTCCACGCGCAGGTCGATGCCGTTCACGGCGACGAACTGCTCGCGCTTGTCGGCTTCGCGGCGGATCCGCTGCCAGATCGTGCGGCGGCCCTTCTCGAAGACCTTTGTCAGGCCGGTGACCTCGACGGCCGGCGCGGAGGCGAGCGTCACTCGACGACGATGAGCACCCGATCGTCGCCGTCGGAGATATCGACGATCGGACCGGAGTGCGAGATGTGCCGGAGCACGTCGTCCAGGTCGATGCCGAACTTCGCGAGCTGCTCGCGCACGAGGCCGCTCGCGGCGATCTTCGTTTTGCCCATCCGCGCGATCCCGAGCGGGATCGCGATGTTCACCTTCGACTTCCCGCCGGAGGTGACCATGATGCGGAGGGTCCGCCGGCCGAGGCCGGGCGGGATCGGCGCGTCGGGCGGGAACAGCGGCCGCTCCGTGCCAGGCGGACGCGGCGCGTGCGGCGGGTGCGCTCCGGACCCGTCGACGTCCCCGATCGCTTTGAGCAGGCGATACGCCTGCTCCGCGTCGATCTTCCCCTCAGCGAGGAGCTTCAGGACCTGCTTGCCCTCTTCGGTCGGCATCAGCGTTCACGGCGCGAATCAAGCTCGGCCGCGGCCGCGTCCACGTCCACCTCGCCTCGCGCGACGCGGGCGAGCAGCTCGCGAACGTCAACCGACGGCTCGGACCGCTGCTCCGGCTCCATCGGTTCGGTCCGCTCGACATCCTCGGCCGGCTCGCTCGCCATCGCCGACGTCTCGGTCGCCGCGGGTGCCTCGCCCCCAGAGGCCCGGATCTCGAGGTCGCCGCTCATCGTCTTCACGGTCACCTTTGTCTCCGCCGCCCCGATCATCACGTGCTTGTCACGGCGGCCGGTGACGCTGACCTCGCCCTCGAGCTCACTGTCGAGATCGCCGCTCATGCTGCTGAACCGGATGTCATACGAGCCGCCGGCCAGGCGCAGGTCGACATCACCGCTGATGGTCTTGAGGCGGTGGTCGCGCGCCTTGTCCAGCTCACCGTCGATGCGGACCTCGCCGCTGACCGTGACGATCTCGGATCCGTGCAGCCGCACGTGCTGGAACGTGAGGTCGCCGCTCACGGTATTGGCGACGAGCTGGCCCGCGTAGTCGGTCACGACGGCGTCCCCGCTCACCGTCTTCAGACGAAGCGGGCCCTGAACGTCATCAAGCGTCACGTCGCCGGACACGCTTTGCACCTCGAGCGGCCCGCGGGTCGCGCCGAGCTCGAGGTCACCGCTCACGGTGTGCGCCTCGATGCGCACTTCACGCGGGACGGTGATCTCGAAGTCCACCGCGACGCGTCCGCCGCGGAAGAGGTCAGCCCAGCCGCGATCCTGCTCGTATAGGTGGGGCTTGAGCGTGATCTCATCGCCCTCCTGGTCCATCCGGACCTCGACGTTCTCGAGCAGCCGCTTCGCGCGCTCCTCGCTCGTGCCGCGGACGCGCTTCCTGGCCTTGACCTGGATCTTCCCTTCGTCGCCGACCGCGATCTTCGTGTCGCCGGAGACGTTGTGGACGTGCAGGCGTGGCAGGTGGCCGACCGTGAATTCGCGCTCGATGAGCTCCGAGTACTCCTCGCCGCCGGCGAGATCGCCGAGGTCCAAGTTGAAGCTCATGGATTCGCGGATGCTGCGGCCGATGTGGTGGCCGAGGTCGTTCCCGAGGCTCGTGTGCAGCCCGCGGCGGATCTCGTCACGGAGCGTGCGGCGCTCGTCGCGCGATCGCTCGCGCTCGCGCCCCTTCGTCTCGCGCTCCGCGTCGCGCTCCTGCTTCCGCAGGTCCCGTTCCTGGTGCCGCATGTCGCGTTCCTGCTGGCGCATCTGGTAATAGCGCTCGCGCGCCTGCTCGAGTTCCTCGCGGGCCGTCTTGCGGCGGGCCTCGTTCTCGTCGCTCATCACTCAGCCTCCAGCAGCGTTGCGGCATCGTCGGGTGCGATCTTGCCCTCGGCGAGCTCGCGCAAGATCTCCTTGCGGCGCTCGGCCTCGCGGTCCGGCTCCGCCTGCGATGGGAACCCGAGCGCGCGGATCACCGCGTCGAGCCGCGACCGCACGGTCGGATACGAGATCCCGAGCTCACGCTCGACATCCTTGAAGTTCCCGCGTGCGCGGATGAACGTTTCGAGGAACTCGGTCTGCTCGGCGGTCAGGGACTGGAACCGCCCGAGCGTGAAGGTGCCCTCGAGGCGCGTCCCGCAGCCTTCGCAGTCGAGGCGCACGACGCGCAGGGACTCGTTGCAGATGGGGCAGCGGCCGATGACCGGATTCGCCATGGCCTGACTGTGCGAGCCGGACTACCGGATTGTCAACGCAAACTCAACGTTGTGTAGCGGAATATGCGGATCATTGAGGTCGACCTCAACGGGTCAGTCGATCGCCTGCTTGATGCGCTCCGCCAGAGCCGGACCGACCCCGGCAACTCCGGCCAGATCGGCCTCGGTCGCATCGCGCATCCCCTTCACCGACCCGAACTTCCGGAGCAGTGCACGCTTCTTGGCCGGCCCGACGCCCTGGATCTCGTCGAGCACCGACCGGACCGCCCGCTTGCCCCGCAGCTGCTGGTGATAGGTGACCGCGAACCGGTGGGCCTCGTCCCGGATCCGCTGGACCAGGAACAGGCCCTGCGAGCGCGCCGGCAGGAGGATCGGGTCCGGCCGGCCGGGCACGAACAGCTCCTCGCGCTCCTTGGCCAGCGCGGCGATCGGGATCTGCAGGAGTCCCGCGTCGGACAGCGCGCCGATCCCTTCCGCGAGTTGACCCTTCCCTCCGTCCAAGATCACGAGGTCGGGCACCGGCCACCCGTCCGACTCTCCGGCGGCGCTCCGAGCGAACCGTCGCCGCAATGTGTCGCGCATGTTGGCGAAGTCGTCGTTGCGGTCGCTCAGCTTCGCGCGGAATCGCCGGTAGCTCTGCTTTGCCGGCTTGCCGTCCTCGAACACGACCATCGATGCGACCACGTTGGTGCCCTGGACGTGGCTCACGTCGAAGCATTCGATCCGCTTCGGCGGCCCCTCGAGCCCGAGGGCCTGCTGCAGCTCCGCGAGCGCGGAGTCGGTCTTCCCCTTGTCGGCCAGCCAGCGCACCCGCTCCTGCTCGAGCGCATCCTGCGCGTTGCGCACGGCGAGCTCGATGAGCCGGCGCTTCTTGCCGCGCGCGGGGACGTGCAGCTCGACGTGCGTGCCGCGCTTCTCCTCCGCGAACGCGACGAACGTCGCGGCGTCGGGGATGGCCACGGGCACCGCGATCTCCGGCGGGAACGTCGCAGCGGCGGCGTAGTGCTGGCGAAGGAACGACCCGAGCACTTCGCCCGGCGTCGCGCCTTCGGCGCCCTCCAGGAAGAATTGATCTCGACCGACGATCGTCCCGTCGCGGACGCGAAGGAGCTGGACGGCCGCGTCGCCTTCGGCGAGCGCGACCCCGAGCGCATCGAAGTCGTCGCCCTTGTACGCGTGGACCTCCTGGCGGTCCGTCGTCCGTTCGATGGCCGTGACGCGATCCCGCAACAGCCCCGCGCGCTCGTACTCGAGCGACTCCGAAGCCGTGAGCATCTCCTTGCGCAGGTCGCGTGCGAGAGCGTCGTACCGGCCCTCGAGGAACTGGACGCTGCGCTCGACCGTCCCGCGGTACTCGTCGCGCGTCGTGGCGCCGACGCAGGGTGCGGTGCAGCGCTTCAGGTGGTACAGCAGGCACGGCCGCCCGCCAGGCAGCGCGCTCGGCGGGATCGTCCGTCCGCGGCCATCGTCACCCGCCGTGATGGTCAGCTTGCAGGTGCGATACGGGAAGAGCTTCTGCAGCAGGTCGAGCGATTCGTCGACCGACTTCGCGTTCGCGTAGGGGCCGAAGTAGCGAGCCGTGCGATCGCCGAGCTGCCGCGTGCGGAGGATGCGGGGGAAGTCCTCGTCCAGCGTGACCTTCACGTACGGATAGGATTTGTCGTCCTTGAGGCGGATGTTGTACCGCGGGCGGTGCTGCTTGATGAGGTTGGCCTCGAGCAGGTACGACTCGGACACGCTTCCGGTGAGCACGTACTCGAGCCGCTCGGCCCGCTCGACCAGACGGACGTGGCGCACATCCAGGCTCGGACCGAAGTAGCTGCGGATCCGATCGCGGAGGAGGTCCGCCTTCCCGACGTACAGGACGCGGCCCCGGGCGTCCTTGAACAGGTACACCCCGGGCGATGCGGGGAACGAGGCCGCCTGGGCGAGCAGCGTGGTCCGGCGGTCGGCGGCGTTCGGCATGTGAAAAGGATAGGAACCGCCAGGCGGCATATGATTTCGCTCCTCAGATGGGGACTTCCGAGCAGTGAAAGAAGCCACCGAGCCGCGCCGGTCGAGGCGCTCCGTCCAGTCGGTCGACCGCGCCCTGGATCTGCTCGAGGCGCTGGCCGGCGCCGACGGCGAGGTCAGCATCACAGCCCTGGCGGCCCGGACGAAGCTCCACGTGAGCACCGTCCACCGGCTCCTCGCGACACTGCTCCGCCGCGGGTACGTCCGGCAGAATCCGGATACCAGCCGCTACTACGCCGGCGCGAAGGTGGCGACCCTCGCCGAGGGCCGCAGCCGGTACAACGAGCTGCGCCTCGCGGCGCGCCCGCTGCTCCAGGGCCTCGTCGAGGCGACGCGCGAGACGGCCAACCTCAGCGTCCTCGACGACACCATGGCCGTGTACATCGAGACCGCGGCGAGCCCGCAGGTCGTGCGACTGTTCACCGTCGTCGGCAACCGCGTGCCCCTGCACGCCACCGGCGCCGGCAAGGCGCTGCTCGCGTCGCTGCCCCAGCCGCGCCGCGAGGCGCTCCTCGATCGCACCGAGCTGCGCCCGCACACGAACAAGACCCTCGTCGATCGCGCATCCCTCGCGCGCGCGCTCGACGAGGCGCGCGAGCGCGGTTACGCGCTCGACGACGAGGAGTACGACGACGGCGTGCGCTGCGTCGCAGTCGCCGTCGGCCCGATCGGCGCGCCGGTCGCGGCCATCTCGATCTCGGGTCCGGCGAGCCGGATGACGAAGCAGCGCTGTGTGGAGTTCGTCCCGCAGATGCGACGCGCCGCCAGCGAGCTGAGCGAGACGCTCCGGGCGCGCGAGAGCACGGGGACGTGACCGCGGCGCCGGCGATCGTTCGCGCCGGCCTGCGCGGAGCGGAGCTCGCCGGCGCGCTGCGTGACCTGCTTGGAGCCGACAAGGTGCTCTGGGCCCGCGAGGACCTCCTGCTCTACGAGTACGACGGTGCGATCGACATCGCGACGCCGGACGCGGTCGTGCTGCCGAGCGAGACGGCCGACGTCGCGAAGCTCGCCCGGTTCTGCGCGGAGCACGCGGTCCCGCTCGTGCCGCGCGGCGCGGGAACCGGCCTCTCGGGCGGCGCGATCCCGGTCGAAGGCGGGGTGGTCATCTCGTTCGCCCGGATGTCTCGGATCATCGAGATCGACGTGCCCAACCTGCGCGCCGTCGTGCAGCCCGGCCTCGTCAACCTGCACCTCTCCACCGCGGCCGCGCCGCATGGGCTCTACTTCGTGCCCGACCCCTCGAGCCAGAAGGCCTGCACCCTCGGCGGCAACGTCGCGGAGAACTCCGGCGGACCGCACACCCTTGCGTACGGGGTGACGACGAATCACGTCACCGGCCTCGAGCTCGTCCTGTCGGACGGCACGATCGTGCGGCTCGGCGGGAAGGCGCTCGAGTACGACGGCTACGACCTCGTCGGGACGTTCGTGGGCTCCGAGGGCACGCTCGGCATCGTCACCGAGATCACCGTGAAGCTCACTCCGCTCCCGGAGGACAAGCGCACCCTCATGGCCGCGTTCCCGACGATGGACGACGCATCGAACACCGTGTCCGCGATCATCGGCGCGGGCATCGTGCCGAGCGCGATGGAGATGATGGATCAGCTCTCGACGCAGGCCGTCGAGGCGTCGGTCGGCGCGGGGTATCCGCTCGACGCGGGCGGGATCCTGCTCCTCGAGGTGGACGGCGTGCGGGACGGACTCGACGATCTGCTCGAGCGCATCGAGACGATCTGCCGCGCGTCGCACGCGACGCAGCTGCGCGTCGCGACCACCGCGCTCGAGCGGGACAAGCTCTGGGCCGGCCGCAAGGGCGCGTTCGCCGCGATGGGCCGGCTCGCGTCCGACTACTACGTGCAGGACGGCGTGATCCCGCGGACGAAGCTGCCGCAGGTGCTCCGCCACGTCATCGACGTCGGCGAGCGGTACGGCCTGCGCATCGCGAACGTGTTCCACGCCGGCGACGGCAACCTGCACCCGCTGATCATGTTCGACGGCTCGAAGGGGCCGGCCGAGGTCGAGCGGGTGAAGGAGGCCGGCCGCGAGATCCTCGAGATGTGCATCGAGGTCGGCGGCTCGATCACCGGCGAGCACGGCGTCGGCATGGAGAAGAACTGCTACATGCCGTTGCAGTACTCGCCCGTCGACATGGCCGTGATGCGGCGCGTGAAGGACGCGTTCGACCCGCTCGGCCTGGCGAATCCCGGCAAAGTGTTCCCCACCCCTGGCAAGTGCAAGGAGTTCTCCCTCAATGCCGCGCGCTGAGCGCCCGGCCACCGCCGAGGCGTGCGCCGAGCTGCTGCGCGGGTGTGCCGAGGCTGCGCGCACCGTCCGGGTGCGCGGCGGCGGCACGAAGGACCACCTCGGCTCGCGCGGGGAGACCGATGTCGTCCTCGAGACCGCGGCGATCGACGGGATCGTCGACCACGTGCCCGAGGATCTCACGGTCACGGTGCGCGGGGGGATGCCGTTCGCCGCGCTCCGCGACGCGCTGGCAGCGCATGGGCAATTCCTCCCGCTCGATCCGCCGCACGTCGCGCGCGGCGCGACCGTCGGCGGGATCATCGGGGCGAACAGCAACGGCTTCGGGCGATACCGCTATGGGAGCGTGCGCGATCTCCTGCTCGGCGTCCGCGCAGCGCTGCCCGACGGGACGATCGCCCGCGCCGGCGGCCGCGTCGTGAAGAACGTCGCGGGCTACGACCTGAACAAGCTATTCATCGGCTCGCTCGGAACGCTCGGCGTCGTGGTCGAAGCCACCTTCAAGGTCCTCCCGGTGCCGCCCGTCACACGCGCCGCGAGCGCGACATTCGCCACCTCGGCAGACGCGTTCGGGGCCGCCGACGCGCTCGTGCGGACGTCGCTGCGCCCGACGGCGGTCGTCATCGAGCGGACCGAGGATCGCCGCTGGCGGCTGCTCATCGTCGCGGCCGGCGAGATCGCACCGGTGGAGCGCGCGATGATGGAGCTTGGTCGCGTCGCGGCCGCGCGCGGTGAGACCTCGGAGGCGGTACCCGATCCTGAGGCGGCGCTCGATCCGCTGCGCGAGCTCGTCGACCTGGCCACCGGTGGCGCCGTCGTGCGCGCTGCGCTCCCGCTCTCGGCGCAGACCGCCTTCGCCGAGGCCGCCGCGCGCGTCGGCCGCGACACCCGGTTCGTCGCCGATGCAGCCAGCGGGATCGCGCACGTGCATCTGCGCGACGAGTCGGATGTGGTCGCCGCGGCGGACGGGCTCCTGGCGAAGGCGCGGGTCGTCGGAGGCTCTGCCCGGGTCGAGCGATCGTCGATCTCGGGCCTCGATCCGTTCGGCGGGTCCGAGCCGCCCGGCGCGTTCCTCATGCGGCGGTTGAAGGACGCGTTCGATCCGAGCGGCATCCTCGAGCCTGCGCGATCCGCCTCAGGATGATCCGCCCGATCGGTTTCCCAAATGCAGACGCTCCGCTGCCGGAGCTCATCTCGCGGTGCGTGCATTGCGGCCTGTGCCTCCCGACGTGCCCGACCTTCGCGGAGCTCGGCGTCGAGATGGACTCGCCGCGCGGACGCATCCGGCTCATGAAGAACGTGCACGACGGACGGCTCGACGCCGACAGCGCCGCGTTCGCCGATCACATGGCGAAGTGCCTCGACTGCCGCGCGTGCGAGACCGCGTGCCCCTCGGGCGTGTCGTTCGGGAAGCTGATGGAGGCGGCACGCTCGCAGGTCGTGGCCG
>DATCOR010000128.1:0-3939 GCA_036564585.1 Candidatus Limnocylindria bacterium
GCAAGATCGGACGGGCCCGGGCGATCGTCATCCTCGGACGCGGCTATGAGTACGCGACCGCGCTCGAGGCTGCGCTGAAGATCAAGGAGCTCGCTCAGGTCTGGGCGGAGCCGTACTCGAGCGCCGACTTCGCGCACGGACCGATCGCGCTGCTCGAGTCGGGCGTCCCGGTCCTGCTGTTCAGCGCGCGCGGTGCGGCGCAGGCCGAGGCGCGGACCTTGTCACGGACGCTGCAGGCGAAGGGTGCGACGGTCTACGCGGTGACGAACGACGCGGGGCTGGCCGAGCTCGCGGATGACGCCGTGCTGCTGGGCGCCCCGCTGTCGGAGGCGCTCACGCCGATCAGCTTCGCCGTCGTGGCGCAGCTCGTCGCGCTCGCCCTCGCGCGGCGGCGCGGCCGCGACGTGGAGCGCCCGCGCGGCCTTTCGAAGGTGACGCGGACCCGCTAGCGCGCTTGCGCGGCGCGGATTTCGGTTTCGCCGGTGCGGCTTTCGTGCGCGCGGCCGCGGCTTTCTGCGTGCCGGCGCCCCGCGAGCCCCGTTCGACCGGGACCGCGCCCTTCTGCGCGAAGTCGACCTTCAGCTCGTAGCCGTACACCATCGCGAGCCGCGCGAGCGAACGGAGTGATGGGAGGTAGCGCGGGTCCTCCATCCGCCGAAGCTGCGTCTGCGAGGTGCCGAGCTTGCGTGCCGCGGCGCGCTCAGAGAGACCCGCCGAATGCCGGAGGTCGCTCACCGAACGCGCGACGGCGCTCGCGAGCGGATCGGGCGGCAGCTGCTGCGCCACCGCCGGCGTTGCGTCCTTGACCGATTCCCGCACCCGTAGATGGTATCGGCGCACGCCTGCGGTCCGTACATAGGACGAACGTACTGTGGATGGGAGGGAGCTTCGCTACCGTTCCGCTTCCGCCGCGAACGCGTCGATCACGTCGCGCATCGCGGGGTCGTAGGCGAACAGGATCGTCCCATCGCATCCGGCGTCACGCGCGGCGCGCACCTGATCGCGCACGCGATCGCGCTCGTGGGCGTACGCCATCAGGCCACCCCACAGTCGCGCGGTCGGGGCCGCGGCGCGCGCGGCGCGCAGCAACCGTGCGACCTCCGAGGTATCGGTCCGGTACGCCATCGGGCACACCAGGTCGATGAGCTTCTCCCTCACCCATTCGGGCCATCGCTGCAGGACCCGCTCGCGCGCGACGGTCGGATCGGGGAAGACGGCGGCGGAGATCACGATGCTGGGCCGCAAGGCCCGGAGCCGCGCGGTCGTCGCGCGCACGAGCGCGGTGACCGCCGCGTGATCGTCGGGTGAGGCCGCGTAGCTGGCCTGCGGGTAGCGGATGTAGTCATGGTGGAAGCCCTCCACCGGGTAGCGGCGCACGATGTCCGCGAACACGTCGACCGTGTGTTCGCGGGCCGCCGCAACGGTCGGGTCGATGTAGATGCCCTCCCAATCGCTGCCGCCCACCGGGTCGAGGTATTTCACGCCGTCAGGGCGGAGCAGCCAGTCGGGGTGCGCGCGCACGATGTGTTCCGCCGATCGGGGCAGCGCGCCGGTCGGGCTCGACCACACGAATGTCCCGTTCGCCCACGCGTGGATCCGCACTCCCACGGCCGCGCCGCCGCGCACGAGGTGCGCGAGCGGGTCGAATCCGGGATCGTCGATCGTCTCCGCGCGCGGTTCGAGCGCGCTCGTGTAGTACGCGTCGCCGCGGCCGCGCACCTGCACCACGAGGTCGCGGATGTTCCAGCCGACGCTGTCGGCCAGGAGATCGTCGATCGCCTGCTTCGTCGTGATCCGGTCTCGGACGACCCAGAGCGACTTCGCGAACGTCATCGGAGCACCGCGTAGTCGGAGAGCGTGATGCCGTTCCGCGCGACCGCGGCCTTCGTGCGCGGATCGATCAGCGTCGCGAGCTCATCCGATCGGAGCGATGCGTATGTCGACGTCGCGGCGAGCTCCGCGTCGGATTCGCCGGGATGGCAGCCGAGCTCGGTCACGCCGTCGCCGAGATCACCGAGGATCCGCTCGAGCGTCGCGATGTCGACGTGACCCTCGTGCTGGAAATCGCGGCGGTAATGGTCGACCGTCCGGATGCCCGCCGCGCGCAGGCGGTCGCGTTGCGCGTCGTCGTGCGGGCGCACCGGCATGCCGGTCTCGTGCGCGAGCGCGGTGATCGCCCACTCGAGGGCAGGCTCGTCGTGCAGCCAGTGGTGCGAATCGAGATGGGTCGGCGCGCGGCCGAGCAACGCTCCGGCGCGCGCGAGCTGCGCGCGGTATTCAACCAGCGCCTCGTCGCGGTCCGCGCGGCCCGTGCCGAGGAACGCCTGCGGCCCGCGTGGGAAGGACCCATCCCGCTCCACCAGCGAGCGCACCGACGCGGGATCCGAGACCGGCCGGCCGTACGTCAGCGTGAGGTGCACGCCCACATCAAGCGACGGCGCTTCTTGTGCCGCGCGTCCGGCGTCCTCGCTCGCGGGCGCGCCGACCATCAGCGTCGTCGCGGTGACGATGCCGTCACGATGGGCGCGCAGCACCCCGCGGTTGATGCCGCGCGCACGGCCGAAGTCGTCGGCATTGACGATGAGCCGCTTCACGATGCGTCGATCGCCCGGCGCACGCTCCAGCCACTCGCCTCGAGCTTCTTTCGCGCGGCATCCTCGTCCACGCCGAGCTCGTCGCGCACCATGCGGATCGCGCGCGATCGGAGCTTCGCGTTCGTCGGCCGGAGGTCGATCATCAGGTCGCCCTTCGTCCGGCCGCTGCG
This sequence comes from Candidatus Limnocylindria bacterium, assembly GCA_036564585.1. GTDB lineage: Bacteria > Chloroflexota > Limnocylindria > P2-11E > P2-11E > UBA4735. The sequence continues at coordinate 2,765 of DATCOR010000128.1, forward strand.
GATCATCGCCGCGGTCGACAGCATGTTGAGCACGAGCTTCGTCGCGGTGCCCGCCTTCAACCGACTCGAGCCCGCGACGACCTCGGCGCCGACCTCGACCACGATCGGCAGCTCGACCACGTCCACGAGCGCGGAGCCGCGAACGCAGGTCACGCACCCGGTGACCGCACCGAGTGCGCGCGCGGCCTTCATCGCGGCGACGACGTAGCGCGCCGAGCCGCTCGCCGACAGACCGACCACGACGTCCCCCGGTCGCGCGATGCGCACGATCTCACGCTCTCCCGCGAGCGGGTCGTCCTCCGCGCCTTCCACCGACGTCCGCAGCGCGGCGTCGCCGCCGGCGATCGCCCCGTGCACGAGGTCCGGCTCGACCCCGAACGTCGGCGGTGCCTCGCTCGCGTCGAGGACCCCGAGCCGCCCGCTCGTGCCGGCGCCCACGTAGCGGAGCCGGCCGCCGTTCGAGAATGACGCGGCGATCGCATCGGTCGCGCGCGCGATATCAGGCAGCGCCGCGCGCACGGCCCCGGCAACGGTCGCGTCCTCCGCGTTCATGAGCTCGAGGATCTGGAGGGTCGACATGCGTGCGAGCCCGGCTGCCTTCGGGTTCCGCCGCTCCGTGCCGGGGATCTCGGTCATGCCGCGGGCCACGCGAGCGCGGCGGCGAGTCGCGCGGCACCCATCGCGGGCTCTTCGCCCACCGGCTCGACTGCCGCGCGGGGCAGCACGCCGAGCAGCTCGAGGCGGACCGCCTTCTCGAGCGGCCGCACGTTCTCGAACGCACCGCCGGCGAGGTACACCGGGCCGTTCTCGAGGGACAGACCTCGAGCGACGGTCGCGGTCATGTCCGCGAGCGAGCGTGCGCCACGCTGGACGATGTTGACCGCGATGGCGTCGCTCTCGGCGAACGCGCGCGCCACTGCTCTCGTCGCCGCCAGGATCGCCGGCGACGGATGGGGCTTGCCGTAGAGCAGCGGTAGCACGTCGTTGAAATCGCTGGCCCCGAGATCCTCGAACAGATGACGGCTGATCGCGGTGGGCGACCCCCGGCCGTCATGGTCGTAGGACGCGGCGCGCAGTCCCTCCTGCCCGATCCACACCGCCGAGCCCTCGTCGCCGACGAGGTAGCCCCAGCCACCGCAGCGCGCCTCGACGCCCTGATCGTTCCGGCCATATGC
>DATCOR010000130.1:0-8365 GCA_036564585.1 Candidatus Limnocylindria bacterium
CACACAGGGCCGGATATGGCGCTCGACCTGGTCGAATCGCGAGCGTTCCCGAAGGGCATAGCGATCCAGGTCTACCGGCCCGCCGGGCGCCCGAAGTATGCAACCCCCACCGCCGACTGAAGCACGCGACATCGGTGCCGCAGGCTAGCCTTTCACCAATGTCCGGCTCATCGATCGCTCCTTTCTATGAAGGCTGGCACCTCATCAACGAGAGCCTCGTCGCGGCGCTCGCTCCGCTATCAGCCGAACAGCTGGCGCTGCCGATCGGCTCGCCGACGTGGCCGATCTGGGCGAGCGCGTCGCACCTCGCCGGGGCGCGCGTGTATTGGCTGTGCCACGTGTTCAAGGAGCCGGGCGCGGAGACGACACCGTTCACCGACCCGACGGGCTTCGGCTGGGAGGACGACCTCGCGCATCCGCGATCCGCCGAGGAGCTCGTCGGTGCCCTGACGTCCTCGTGGAAGATCGTGGAGCGCTGCCTCGCGACGTGGACGCTCGACACCATGGACCAAGAAGCGCGCCGGACGAGCGGATCCGTCGTCCAGGTGCATACCCGGCAATCGGTCCTCATCCGGATGATCACCCACGACGCGTTCCACAGCGGCGAGATCTCGCTGGTCCTCGGGAGCAACGAGCTCGGGGCGATCGATCCCTGGATCGGTCTCTCGCGCGTCGAACGCTAGGCGGACGACGCCGTGCCGGGACAGATCGTCATCCTCAACGGCGCGCCGCGGTCCGGGAAATCGAGCATCGTCGCCGCGATCCAGCGGACCTTCGACGGGCCGTGGATGAACCTCGGCGTCGACGTCTTCGTGCGCGAGGTCACTCCTCCGCGATACCGGCCGGGGATGGGGCTGCGCCCCGGTGAGCCGGATCATCCGGTCGCGCCGCTCGTTCCGTCCTTCTACGCCGCGCTGTACGACTCCATCGCCGCGCACAGCCGCGCCGGGCTCAACGTCGTCGTCGACGTCGGTCACTACGACGGCGCGATCCTGGCCGACTGCGCGCGGCGCCTCGCGGGACTGCCGGTGCTTTTCGTCGGTGTCCGATGTCCGCTCGAGGTCATCATGGCGCGGCGAAACGCGGGCCAGCCGGGCCGCGAGCACGACTACGCGACGGGATCCGACGCGGAGCCGGTGCCGGCCCCCGTCCTTCGGTGGCAGGACGCGGTGCACGATCCGGGCATCTACGACCTCGAGGTCGACACTTCGACGCACAGCCCCGACGAGTGCGCTGCGGCCATCGTCCGCCGGCTCGATGCCGGACCTGGAACGGCGTTCGCGCAGCTGGCCAGGACCGACGCGAACACGCGCACCGCGCCGCATCAGGGTTAGGCCATGACCGAACCGTCATGTCGAGACCGCCCGAGCGTGGGACCGTGAGCGTGGCGATGACGCATCGCCGCTCGAAGGGGGCAGCCGTGGGGACATTGCTCAAGCCGGATCCCGACAAGCCAAGACCTGCCGACAAGCCGGCGCCGCCGACGCCTGAAGCCGAACCAGAGACCACCGAGTTCGTGGAACGTCCGCGCAAGGCGCCGGATATCTACATCTCGCGGCCGGAGCTTGGCCCGAAGCGCTGACCGCTGGCCGGCGTGACGGTTCGGTCATGCGGCCGGCCGGTTGGTCGGTCAGCATCCGCGTGATAGCGGCGACGCTTGTCGCGCGCTCGAAATGGACGGCGGCAAAAAAGGTGGGCGAGTCGAAGACGGTACTCAGGATCACGAGCGTCCTTGCGATGTGCTTCTTGGTCATGGCGGTGCTCGCGTACGGTGGCGCGACTGCGAACGCGGCCCCGCTCAGCGCGCCGATCAACCAGTGCAACAACATCACGGCAAGCAACGTCGGCGGGCAGGGCGTCTCCTGCACGGTCACGGTCGTGAACTTCGTGACGGCCGGCGGGTCGGCCACGGGTACGCCAAACACGATCACGGTCACCATCTGCTCCGGCGCCGCGGGCCCGATCGGGGCTGGCGCAGGCACCTGCGCGACGACCACGACGACCTCGGCCCAGCCGGTCACCCAGGTCACCCAATGTGACGGCGTCGCGAACGGCGGCGGCGGCGTGCTGATCTGCGCGGTCACGATGACGAACAACATCTCCGGCTCCGCCACGGCGACGCCGGCCAATGTCTACCAGTGCATCGGGTCGGTCATCACCGGGCCTGGAGCTCCGGGGACGTGTACTCCGGTCAATACGCCTGGCATCACGTCGGTCACCGCGGCCACCGTCGGCCAGTGCAACGGCTCGGGCAACGGCGGCACGAGCGTTGGTTTCATCTGCTCGGTCGGCACGGGCTCGACGACATCCGCATCGCTGCCCGTGAACGTCGACCAGTGCAATGGCTCCGCGAATGGCGGCGGCTCGCTCGTACGATGCACCGCCACCGTCAACAACGTCATCCTCGCGGCGACCGCGTCGCCGTCTCCGAGCGCGACGGCGACCGCATCCGCTTCGCCGAGCGCGACACCGACCGCGGCGGCGGCCACAGCGACCCCGGTGCCGTCGTCAGGGGCGACGGCGACTCCCGCGCGTACCGCCACCCCCGTCAGTGGCCTGCCCTCGACGAGCACGCTCGACGGCTCGGCGCCGCTGATGCTCGGTGGTCTCCTGCTCATCCTCACCGGCGCGCTGGTCGTTGGATCGCGGAGGACCGTACCGACCGAGCGCTGACTGACGCCACCCAGCTTCCACGACCGCGCGGTCACCCCCCGACCGCGCGGTCCGCGCGTCCGCTGAGATGACGGATGGGTCATGCCGGGATCGCTCGAATGCGCGACTCTGAGGCCGTGGCTATCAACGAGTTCGTCGTACGGGAATTCCGGCTGCACGCCGCGGAGGGCGCGGATCAGGCCGCGCGCATCGTGGCCACGTTCCCCGTCGGTCTCGAGCCGAGCGTCCCGCTCCTTCGGAGCATCGACGACGAGCGGGACGTCGCCATCGTCGGCGCGCTGCATGTCGGAGAGCAGCTCAACGAGCGCGAGCAGCGCGCCGCGCTCGGGTCGCTCGTCGCAAGCTGGCGGCCGGTGAAGCGATACGGGCCCCGGATCAGCGAATCGACCGAGAGCCCGCCGTCCTCGTACCGGCTCGCTGTGACCGAATCTGGTATCAACGACCAGACCGACCAGACCGACCAGCCCGCGGTCGCCCGACGGGAGGTGACCGGGCCCGACGCTCCGACGACGCACGTGGGACTCATGTGGGTCGGCGCACCGCTCGAGAGCTATGCGGGCCTGATGGTCCTGCTCGGGAGCTACGACGATCAGAATGCCGATCGGCCCGACGCCCGTGAGTGGCCGCTGGCCCTGAGCCGCCAGCTGCAAGTCAGGATCTACGAAACCCCGCGTTAGAATAGTTTCGATGGCTGACCCACGTCCGGCTCCCCCCGCGACCCGCCCGCTCGATCGTGCAGCCCGGGTGCTCGTCGTCGTCGAGGACCGAGCCATCGCGAACACGGTGGACCTCACCCTCCAGCACGGCAGCTACATCCGGCGGTCGGAGCACACAGTCGCCGGCGCCCGCGCCGCCCTCGCCGAGTGGCGGCCGCATCTCCTTCTCCTCGACATCGACCTTGAGACCGGTGCGGGGATCCAGCTCATCGACGAGGCCCGGGCGGGCGGGCCGATCGGCGTGATCGCCCTCACCCGCCGCAGCGATCTGCGCGGGAAGCTGGACGCCTTCGAGCGCGGGGCCGACGACTACATCGGCGTCCCGTTCGTTCCCGATGATCTCGTCGCGCGCGCGCGCGCGGTCACCCGTCGCACACACGGCACCGCCGGCGAGCTCGTGCCGCGGCTGCGCATCGGCGACCTCGAGATCGACGTCCTGAACCGCAAAGTGCTTGCGGGCGACCACGAGCTGCACCTCACCTCCCTGGAACAGGCGCTCCTGTATCTCCTCGCGGCGAACGCGGGGAGCGTGCTGACGCGCGAGCAGATCCTCGACGCGCTCTGGGGCACCGACTTCGTGATCGAGAGCAACGTGGTCGATCGCCACGTGCGCGCGCTCCGCGCCAAGCTCCAGAACGACTGGCACAAGCCGCGGTACATCGAGACCGTCCCCGGCACCGGGTACCGGTTCGTCGTAGGTGGTCCGGGGGCGACTCCCGCCGAATAGGCCGGTTTCGGCCTTTCTCGCCACCCGTTACCTCGACGTTACGAAACCGTCATGCGCTGGCCGGACGTCCCTGCGACCGTAGCCGGGATCCGGGCGCCCGCTTCCGCGGCTGGACCGGCGGAGAACGCGATGGTCGAGCAGACGGTGCTACTCGTCGAAGACGACATCAGGCTTTCCGAAGTCGTGGGCAGCCTGCTGACCCTGGCCGGCTATCGCGCCGTCGTCATCGCAGAGCACGCGCTCATCCCGTACGCCATCGAGACGTCCCATCCCGGCTGCGTGATCATGGACGGCGAGCTGAACACGAGCGGCCAGAACCAGAGCTGGGCCGACGCGGCCGCGATCCGGCGTGTCCATCCCGAGATCCCGGTGCTGATGATGACCGCCGACAGCGCCGCGCTGGCCGAGGCCCAGGCTCGCCGCAGCACGCGCAGCCGCGCCGCGGGGTTCGCTGGGTTTGTCAGCAAGCCGTTCGACGTCCAGGCATTCCTCGCGACGCTCTCCGGTGTGCTCGAGGCCCCTTCTCCGGCACATCCAGCGATCGAAGACCATGTCGTGATCTTCCCGGACATCGGGCGATCGATCGTGGATCCGCCCGAGGTCCATCTGTTCGACACCGTCGTACACGAGCTGCGCCAGCCGCTCACGGTCATCCGCGGTCAGCTGCAGCTCGGCCGGCGCCACATCGGCGGGGACCCGACCCGCGTCCAGACGGCGATCGACCTCTCGATCGCGCAGGTCGACCGCATGACCCGCCTGCTCGGCGACCTGCTCGACTCCGCGCGGCTGGCCGCGAACGCGCTCGAGCTGCGTATCGGCCCGCTCGACCTCGCGAGCGTGGTCGCTGCGGCGGTCGCGACGCATGACGCGGGCGACGTGCACCGCATCACCTTCTGGTGGCCGTACGGCCCGGTGATGGTGATCGGCGATGCCGACCGCATCACCCAGATCCTCGACAACCTACTCAGCAACGCGATCAAATACAGCGAGCCCGAGCTGCCGATCGAGGTCACCCTCACGTTGCAGGGCGCCGAGGTCGAGCTACGCGTGGCCGATCACGGTCTCGGGATCCCGGCGGATGAGCTGGCCGGGCTGTTCACCCCGTTCTACCGGGCATCGTCGGCGGTGAGCGTCGCCGGGACCGGGCTCGGGCTGCACATCAGCAGGCGTCTCGCCGAACGGCAGGGCGGACGGCTCTGGCTCGAAGCGAGTTCCGGCGCCGGCAGCGTCTTCGCGCTCGCACTGCCGGTCGCGTAGCCCGCGGCGCTACGGGCGTCCCGGCGAGTAGTCAGTCTCGGCGAGCACGCGGTCCTCGATCCGGCCGACGAGATCTCCGTGCGCGGCGGCGGTCACGCGTGCTCGGTCTCGTCGTCATCGCTGAAGGCGTCGAAGAGGCGCGCCAGCTGCTCGCCCTGCGGGCGCTCGGCTGCGACCGCGCCCAGGGGTACTTCATCGCGCGCCCGATGGCCGAAGCTGCGGTGTCCCCGTGGTTCGCCGCCCACCCCCCAGACGCCGTTCGAGAGCGCGTAACGCAGGTAAGCCGCGGCGCGACTTCCTCCGCCGCAGCTAGCCTGCGCCGCGTGGCAGCGCCGCGGCGGTTTCGCTTCACGGTCCAGGCGGGCACGCCGCCCGCCGGGATGGACTGGCCGTCGTTCGCGCGCCGGCTCGAGTCCATCGGCTACGGCGGTCTGGTCATGGCCGATCACGTCGTCGGCAACGGGTTGTCGCCGTTCCCGGCTCTCGCCGCCGCGGCCGCGGCGACCACCGCCCTGCGCGTCGGCACGCTCGTACTGGACAACGACTTCCGCAATCCGCTCCTCCTCGCACGCGAGGCCGCGACGGTCGATGTCATCTCGAAGGGCCGGCTCGAGCTCGGGATCGGCGCGGGCTGGCACGACCGCGACAACCACAGTCTCGGCATCAGCTACGACACGCCGCGCATCCGGGTCGAGCGCCTGGCCGAGGCGGTCCCGCTCATCAAGCGTCTCTGGACCGAGGACGAGGTGACCCACGCCGGCACGTACTACCGCCACGACAAGGCCCACAGCGGACCGAAGCCGGCGCAGCAGCCGCGTCCGCCGATCCTCATCGCCGGCGGCGGCGACCGGATCCTCGCGCTCGCGGTAAAGGAGGCCGACATCGTCGGCGTCGTCCCGCGCACCCGGCGCGACGGCGCGCCGGACCGGGCCGCCTACTCGTGGGAGACGGCCCTCGACCGGTTCGCCTACGTCCGGCGGCTGCTGGGTGACCGCGACGTGGAGCTGAACACGCTCATCTTCGGGATGACCGTCACCGATGACCGGCCGGCCGCGATCGCCGATCTCGCGAAGCGGATGGAGGGCGCGCCGCCCGACATGATCGACCGCTCGCCGTTCTTCCTCGTCGGCTCGCTGGCCGAGATGCGCGCGCAGCTCCTGCGCGTGCGTGAAGCGTTCGGCGTGAGCTACTTCAACGTCCGCGGCGACCACGTCGAGGCGTTCGCGCCGCTCGCGAAGGAGCTGGCCGGGCTCTAGGCGCGCGCCGCTTTCTTCACGAGCGCGACGATCTTTGCCTCCGCTGCGGGCGTCAGCTTCTTCACCGCGAAGGAGGTCGGCCACAGATCGCCTTCATCGAGAGTGGCGGTATCGCTGAACCCAAGCGTGGCGTATCTCGCCTTGAACTTGTTCGCGTCTTGGAAGAAGCAGACGACCTTGTCGCCCTTGGCGTATGCGGGCATCCCGTACCACGTCTTCGCCGCGAGGGCCGGCGCGTTGGCCTTGATGATGGCGTGGATCCGCTTGGCGATGCCGCGGTCGGGTTCCTTCATTGCGGCGATCTTCTCGAGCACCATCGCCTCGCCCTCCGCGCCGGCCGCCACTCGCTTCTGATCCGCGAGCGTCTCTCTCATCGCGGCCTTTTCCCAGGCCGAGAGTCCCGTGCCTCTCGTCGACTTCTGCGTGGCGTTCTTCGCGATCTTCTTTCCAGCCATGTCAGACCGCCACCTTGCCGGCTACCTTCGCGGGTTGAAGGATCCGGATGCCGTTACCGAATGGGTCGCGGAGGCCCATGTCCGTGCCGTACGCGTGCTCGATCGGCTCCTGGGTGAAGTCGGTGACGCCACGTCGCTTGAGACTGTCATACAGCCCGCGGGCGTCGTCCGTCTCGAAGACGAGGCCGCCCAGGGCGCCCTTGGTGATCAGCTCGCGGATCTGAGCCGCGGTGGCCTCGTCCTGCATCGGCGCGCCGGGCTCCTCAAGGAAGATCTCAGCGCTGTCGCCGGGTACGCGCACGGTCAGCCAACGGAAGGAACCCTGTTTGATGTCGCGGCCCTTCTCGAGGCCCAGCTTGTCGACGTAGAAGTCGAGTGCGTCGTCCTGGTCGAGGACCATGAGTGGTGTGACGTTCAGCTTCGTGATCATGCTTCGTGCTCTCCTCTTCATTTGATGAGCTGACCCTACCGAGCCGCGACGGTGGTGGCTTCTCCAAAACTGCTCGATCGCGTCCGCTCTCGGGCGGCCAGCATCGGGCGCATGGCGAGCATCTGGAAGCAATTCGGCACCACGAGGGGACCATGACGCACGCGGTAGTCAGAAGGGGACTCGCCGACGATCTCATGGAACGTGCGGCTGAAGGTCCCGACGCTTCTGAAACCCACGTCAAGGCCAATGTCGGTGACGCTGCGGTCGGTCTCGCGGAGCATGAACATCGCGCGCTCGACCCGCCGCCGCTGCAGGTAACGGTGCGGCGTCTCGCCGAAGACCGCGCGGAACCTGCGGATGAAGTACGCCTCAGACAAGTGTGCGACCGCGGCGATCGCGCGCACGTCGAGGGGCTGGGCGTAGGCGCGGTCCATTGCTTCGCGGGCGCGCAGTAGGCGCCGGTTCTCCTCTTCGACTTCGCGGCTCACGGTGCGGAGACCAGAGCGAGGTCCTTCACCGAGAGCTCCGCGATGTGCGGCCGGCTCATGCGATGAAAGACCTCGCCCGCGTCAGATAAGTGCTGGGGACGGCGCTCTTACTTGCCCTTCGGCTTCGCCATCGTCGCGTCCTTCGCCTGCTTGGCGATCCGGAACTTGAGGACGCGCTTCGCCGGGATCTTGATCTCCGCGCCGGTCGCCGGGTTGCGGCCAAGACGGGCCTTGCGGTCGACGATCACGAGCTTTCCGAGGCCCGGGATCGTGAAGCCGTTCTTCGCTTCCTTGTACGCGAGGTTGTTGAGCTCGTCCAGGAACTCAGCGGTCTGCTTCTTGGAAAGACCCGTCTTTTCCGCG
>DATCOR010000132.1:0-2044 GCA_036564585.1 Candidatus Limnocylindria bacterium
GCCGCGAGGCGCTCCTTGATCTCATCGAGCGACTTCTTGCCGAAGTTGCGCATCCGGAGCAGCTCCTCGTCGGGCGTCTGGAGGAGCTGGCCGACCTTCGTGATCCCATGCCGCTTCAGCGAGTTGAACGCCCGCTGCGGCAGGTCGAGATCCTCGATCGGCATGTCCGCGATCGCGGACGGAAGCGCGCTCCCGTTCGTGCGCGGCGCCGGTGCGAGCGCGGCCTGCGAGCGGGTCAGCCCCGTGAACAGGGAGAACTGCTGGATGAGGATCTGCGAGCCCTGGGCGACGGCCTCGTCTGGCGGAGTCGTGCCATCGGTCCAGACCTCGAGGATCAGGCGGTCGTAGTCCGTGACCTGTCCGACGCGGGTGTTCTCGACCGAGAAGTTCACGCGCTTGACCGGTGAGAAGAGCGCATCGATCGGGATGACGCCGATCGGCAGCCCTTCCTTCTTGTCGCCGGAGGTGAAGCCCCGGCCGATCTCGACCGTGAGCTCCATCCAGAGCGACGCCTCGGGCTCGAGGGTCGCGATCTTCGCCTCCGGGTTCACGATCTCGATCTCGCTCGTGGTCTGGATGTCGGCGGCGGTGACGTCACCGGGGCCGGTCTTCTCCAGAGTGAGCGTGACCGGCTCGTTCGCGAACGAGCGAAGCCGGACGTTCTTGAGGTTGAGCACGATCTCGACGACGTCTTCCTTCACGCCGGGGATCGTGGAGAACTCGTGCGCGACGCCGCGGATCCGCGCCGCGGTGATGGCGGCGCCGGGCAGTGACGAGAGGAGCACGCGGCGGAGCGAGTTGCCCAGCGTGGTGCCATAGCCCGCCGGCAGGGGCTCGCAGACGAACCGCGCGTGGCGGTCGTCGCCCTCGAGACGCTCGATCTTGGGGTATTCCAGTTCAACGATGGACATCGGTCTTGTTCCTTCCTCGGCCTAGCGGGAATAGTGCTCGACGATGAGCTGCGTATCGACCTGCGTCTCGATCTGCTCCCGCTTGGGGTCAGACGCGATGCGCGCGGTGTAGGACTCAGGGTCCACCTCGAGCCACGCGGGGCGGGTCTGCGTCTTCGCCCACGCGAGCACGTCCTTGAAGTACTGCGACTCGCGGGACGACTCCACGACGGCGACGCTGTCGTTCGCCTTCACCGTGTAGCTCGGGATCGAGGTGCGCTTGCCGTTCACGCTGATGTGGCCGTGGCTCACGAGCTGGCGCGCCTGCGAGCGGGACTTCGCGAAGCCGGAGCGGTACACGACGTTGTCGAGCCGTGCCTCGAGGAGCTCGAGGAGGACCTCGCCGGTCGACCCGCGCTTCTCGGTCGCCTTGTGGAACGTGTTCTTCATCTGCTTCTCGAGCACGCCGTAGATCCGGCGGGCCTTCTGCTTCTCACGCAGCTGCAGCGCGAAGTCCGAGACCTTGCGCCGGCGCTGCTGGTGCATGCCCGGCGGCGAGCTGCGCTTCTCGAAGGTGCACTTCGTGACGCACTTCTCGCCCTTCAGATAGAGCTTCATGCCTTCGCGGCGGCAGAGCCGGCAGACCGGTCCGGTGTAGCGAGCCATACGTTCTCCCCTAGACCCGGCGCCGCTTCGGCGCGCGGCAGCCGTTGTGCGGGATCGGCGTGACGTCGGTGATCGCGGTGACCTCGAGGCCAGTCGCCTCGAGCGCGCGGATCGCGGCCTCGCGGCCCGCGCCCGGACCGCGGACGAAGACCTCGATCGTGCGGAGGCCCTGGTCCATCGCCTTGCGCGCCGCGTTCTCCGCGGTGACCTGGGCCGCGTACGGGGTGCTCTTGCGCGAGCCCTTCCAGCCGGACGCGCCGGCGGAGGCCCACGCGATCACGTTCCCCTGCGGATCGGTGAGCGAGACGATCGTGTTGTTGAACGAGGCCTTGATGTGCGCCGCGCCACGCGGCACGGTCCGCTTCTCGCGCTTGCGGCGCGGCGCGGGCTTGGCGCCCTCGGCGGGCTTCTCCGCGGTCTTCTCGGCCTTTTCCTGGCTCACGTTCGTCCCTTCTCTTCTCTGCTACGTCTTCGCCGCGGTCTTCTTC
>DATCOR010000162.1:0-2168 GCA_036564585.1 Candidatus Limnocylindria bacterium
GCGCGGCCCCAGCAGGTCTCGGTGGGCGAGTCGATCGTGAACGAGGTCATCACCCGGCTCTCGTTCGCCGTGAACCAGACCGCTCCGGTGCTGAACCTCAAGCAGGAGGACGTGCAGGGCGTTCGGCTCCGCTACGTCGACTTCCTCGTGCCCGGCATCCTGGGCGTGAACGTCATGCAGCTGGCGATCTTCTCGGTCGCGTTCGCGCTCGTCGTCGACAAGCGCCGCGGGGTCCTCCGGCGGATCATGGCGACCCCGCTGAAGCCGGTCACATTCCTGGTCGCCCAGGTCGTGACCCGGCTCATGATGGCGACGCTCCAGGTCCTGATCATGCTCGCGGTGGCGGTGTTCCTGTTCGACGTTCATCCAGTCGGCGGGATCCTGCCGTTGCTGCTCGTGTCGTTGTTCGGCGCGGTGCTCTTCCTCACGATCGGGTTCGCCCTGGCCGGCTGGGCTGAGACCGAGAATCAGGTCCCGGCGATCGCGCAGCTGATCACGCTGCCGCAGTTCTTCTTCTCGGGCGTCTTCTTCTCGAAGGAGGCGGCGCCCGCGTTCATCCGGCCGGTCACGAACCTGCTGCCGCTCACCTTCCTCAACGACGCGCTGCGCGAGATCTCCGTGCAGGGCGCGACGCTCTGGGACGTGCGCGGGCAGCTCCTCGGGCTGCTCGTCTGGACCGCGATCGGACTCGTTCTCGCGGTGCGCTTCTTCCGCTTCGACCGCTTCTAACGCGCCGTCATCGCCTCGTGCACGGCACGGTGCGCGTGCGCCCGAAAGCGACCCCAGGCGTCCCAGTTCGCGATCCCGGCCGCGGCGTCGGGCGCGATGTGATCGAGCCGCTCGGCCACGCGTGGGAGCTCGCTGACCGGCACCTCGACGTACGACTCGATCTGCTCGTGCTCGTCGAGCGGGGTCACCCGCGCGCCGCTCGGGTCATCGAGCAGGAACGCGAACGTGTGGAACACCGGAGGACCGTCGGTACCGTCGCGGTACGTGAGCGCAGCGAGGAACCGCCGCACCTCCACGGTGAGCCCGGTCTCCTCGAGCGTCTCGCGGAGGACCGCGTCGATGATCGGCTCGTTCCGGTCGATGCCGCCGGTCGGCAGGCGGTACGCGCCGTGCGGATAGAAGGTCTTGATCGACAGGAGCACGTTGCCGGTCGGTCGGCGCACGACCATGCAGACCTCGGCGAACCGCGAGGGGTTGCCGACGGGATCGAAGGCGATGTCGTCGAGCGGCACGTCGCGCACGATCGGCGCGCCCAGACGGCCGGCCAGGCCGTCCATCTCGGCGCGCATCGGCGGGGTCAGCGGGCGGGCGATCCGGGAGAACGGGCCGGCGTGCACGCCCCCATTCTCGGCATCGGCGAAGCCCGGCGGGGCCGCCGTAACGGGAGGAGATACGAAGTGGCCATTGCCGCGCGGGGCCGCGACAGGTACAACGCACCGATGGAACAGAAAAGCTGGCGCTCCGTCTTCGCGTACGCGGGCCTCGCGGTCATCGGACTGGTCCTGGCCTACTACGCCACCGCCGTCGGCAATGCCGGCATCGCGGCGGGCATCCTCGGGAAGCACGATGCGGGCGCGGATCTCTTCACCTCAGCGAGCGTGGCGCTGCTCGTCGGAATGGCAATGCTGGCCGCGTTCGGCTACCTCGCCTTGCGCAACGCATGGGTGATCGCCCGCGCGCAGCCTCGGTAAGGGCGGTCGCGCATCCCGGCTGCTCGTAGAATGGCCGAAGAGGCGCTGAGGGGAGATCGACCCCGAGCCTCCGCAAGAACGCCTCGCCAGTGGCGGGGCAACTAGACGCGGACGGACCCGCACCGTTATCGGCGGGAACGAGCGCGGCGCGCTCACGTGGCGCGCCGAAGTTGGGTGGCACCGCGGTCCGACCGACCGTCCCATGAGGGGACGGTCGTTCGCTATCTGGAGGGATCGTGGTCACCGAGAAGACGAGATTCGCGGCAGTCGGGTCGAGCGTCGACCTGCCCGAGCTGGAGCACGGCGTGCTCGAGCTCTGGGAGCGCGAGCGAAGCTTCGACGTCCTGCGGAAGAAGAACGCCGGGAAGCCGCGCTACTCCTTCTACGACGGTCCGATCACCGCGAACGTCGAGGCCATGGGCATCCATCACGGGTGGTCGCGTACCTATAAGGACGTCTACCAGCGCT
>DATCOR010000214.1:0-2051 GCA_036564585.1 Candidatus Limnocylindria bacterium
GGGTGAAGCTCAAGATCAAGCCGGGCGCGGACGGCCACGTCGCCGAGGCGGTGCGCAATCGCTTCCCCGATCTGAAGTTCATGCTCGACGCGAACTCGGCGTACACGCTCGCCGATCTGGCGCTGTTCAAGCGCATCGACGCGTACCACCCGACGATGATCGAGCAGCCGCTCGCCTACGACGACATCGTCGACCACGCGACGCTGCAGGAGGCGATCGCGACGCCGGTGTGCCTCGACGAGTCGATCCACACGAGCGAGGACGCGCGCAAGGCGATCGAGCTGGGCGCGACGCGGATCATCAACATCAAGGCCGGACGCGTCGGCGGTCACACGTCCGCGAAGCGGATCCACGATGTCTGCGCGGACAACATGATCCCGGTGTGGTGCGGCGGGATGCTGGAGTTCGGGATCGGCAGGGCGCACAACGTGCAGCTCGCGTCGTTGCCGAACTTCAGCCTGCCCGGCGACGTGAGCGCGTCCGAGCGCTACTTCGAGACGGAGATCATCGGCGAGCCGTTCACGGTCGAGCGCGACGGAACGATGAAGGTGCCGACCGGCCCGGGCATCGGCGTCACCGTCCTCGAGGACGTTATCCGGAAGCTCGCGCTCCAGACGAAGGAGTACCGGCCGCAGTAGCGGGGGCAGGTTCCGCGGGCCAGACGATGACCTCGTCGATCACCGTGCCGAAGGCGTCGACCAGCCGAACGTAGTCGCCACGCTCCCAGATGAGCCGCGCGCCGGCGAGCGGTCCCGCGGCGTACACGTGCTTGCGGCCCGGCGTGAGGTCGTCGGCTACGGGATGCATCGCCGCCCGGATGCGCGAGCCAGAGTGGATCCGGTAGATCTCGCCGACCCGCACGAACGCGGGCGAGCCGAACGTGTAGATCCACGTCCACTCGATCGGCTTCGCGATCTCGACCTTCCAGAGCGGCCGGAGATGCTGGACCCGCCAGTTGGCGAGGTCGCTGTCGAGCTCGACGGCGATCTCGACCCACTCGCCATTCGCGTCGTCGAGGCTGAGGCCCGCGGCGCCCGGTCTCACCGAGAGGATGCGCGCCTTGTTCGCCTCGACCGGCTTGAAGTCGCTCACGGCTGCGAACGCTAGCATTTCGATCGGCCGCAGGAGGAAGTGAATTGAGCGAGCACACCCGCGCGCTGCTCGCGGAGATCGCGGGCACGTTCATGTTCTTCGTGATCGGCGCAGGAGCGATCGTGACCGCGGCGATCTCCGCCGCGCCGGGCACCGGCCTCGTGCCCGTCGCCCTCGCGCACGGGCTCGCGCTCGCCATCGCGATCTCCTCATTCGGCGCGATCTCCGGTGGCCACTTCAATCCCGCGGTCACGTTCGGCCTCGCGATCGCGCGCAAGCATCCGTGGCCGCGTGTGCTCACGTACTGGGCGGCGCAGCTCATCGGCGCGCTCCTCGCGGGCCTGGTTCTGCGCCTGTTCTTCGAGCCCTATCTCGCCGCCGCGACGGCCACGCACCTTGGGACCCCGATGGTGAATGCGGCCGTCTCCCCGCTGCGCGCGATCTTCATCGAAGCGGTCCTCACGCTGTTCCTCGTGTGGACGGTGTTCGGGACGGCCGTGTCGCCGAACGCGCCACGCATCGCGGGGTTCGGCATCGGCCTCATCGTGGCCGCCGACATCCTCATCGGCGGACCGCTCACCGGGGCAGCGATGAACCCCGCCCGCCACTTCGGCCCCGCGGTCGTGTCGGGTTATCTCGACAACTGGTACGTGTACTGGATCGGGCCGCTGATCGGCGCCGCGCTCGCCGGCCTCTCGTATCGCTACGTCTTCGGACCGCCCGAGGACCGCGAGCCGCTGCCGGATCTCAGGACGGTGACGTCCTCCGTGCGGTCAGGCCCGGCTTTGCCGGCCCCGACCGAGCCCCACTCAAAGGACCGCACCGAGCGCATGTGAGGGGCGAGGGATTCGAACCCTCGACCAAGGGATTAAAAGTCCCCTGCTCTACCGCTGAGCTAGCCCCCCGAAGGACCCAGGCCCCATGATTCTCGCATCGGGGAGGTGGGGTGATCGACGTCC
>DATCOR010000217.1:0-4494 GCA_036564585.1 Candidatus Limnocylindria bacterium
GGTGAGCGGGAAGATCGTCGACAGCGCTCGCAGGACGTCGTTCAGCTGGTCGACCGGGACCAGGAGGCCCGAGAGGAAGATCTGCGGGACGAGCACGAGCGGGACGAACTGCACGGCCTGGAGCTCGTTGCGGGCGAACGCCGAGATCGCGAGCCCGAGGCTGACGGCGCCCACCACGAGGACCGCCTCGACCAGGAAGATCGTGGCGAGGTTGCCGCGGTACTGGACCTTTAGGACGAACACGGTGAACGCGAGGATCACGAGCGCCTGCAGGAGCGCGAACAGCGCGAAGCCGCCGAGGTAGCCAAGCACGAGCTCCGCTCGCGTGAGCGGCGTCGCGAGCAGGCGCTCGAGCGTCCCGCTCGTGCGCTCGCGGAGGAACGAGACCGCCGACAGCAGGAAGATGAAGAAGTACGCGAACACCGCGATGAGCACTGGAGCGAGATAGTCGAGGAGCGTGTAGCTCGGCCCGCCGTAGAGGTATTTCACGGTGACGGCGGCCTGCAGCGGCGACCCGATGATGATCTCGGTGAGCGCAGCGTCCATCTGGCTCACGAACGAGCCCGTACGCGTGGGGTCGGATCCCTCCACGGTCACGGTCGCGCCCTGGCCGGTGAATTCGATCATCGCGTCGGCGCGTCCGGCGCGCACCTCCTCGAGCGCCGCCGGGGTGTCCATCGCCTGCAGCTGGATGTTCGTGCCGCGGAGGGCCTCGTACAGCTGGGGGTCCACATCGCCGGCGGCGATGACGCGGACGGTGCCCGTGGCCGGGGATCCCCAGAGCGCGCCGACGAGGGTGAGGACGACGATGGGCGCGACGAAGAGCAGGGCGAGCGACCGCCGGTCGTGCCGGAAGCCGAGCACGATCCGGCGCGCGACCGCACCGGCGCGGCGCGGATTCATGCCGGCACCGCGGAGAGCGTCAGGAACGCGCCCTCGAGGTCGTTCGACCCGGCGCGGGCGATGAGCTCGCGCGCGCTGCCCTGAGCCAGCACGCGTCCCGCGCGGATGAGCCCGAGGCGGTCGCAGCGCGCGGCCTCGTCCATCACGTGGCTCGAGACGAGGAGCGTGACGCCGGAGGAGGCGAGCGCCCGGAAGTGGTCCCAGAACTCGCGCCGCAGGGCCGGATCGACGCCGACGGTCGGCTCGTCGAGCAGGAGCAGCCGCGGCTGGTGCAGCAGCGTCGCCGCGAGCGAGATGCGCGTGCGCATGCCGCCTGAGAGGGTGCTGACCGTCGAGCGCCGGCGATCGAGCAGGTCGACCCGCCGCAGGGCCTCTTCGATCCGCGGTCCCGCGTCGGTCAGGCCCTGGAGCGCCGCGAAGAACCGGAGGTTCTCGTCGACCGAGAGGTCGGCGTAGAGGGCGGGAGCCTGGGTCATGTAGCCGATCGCGCCGGCGGCGACGGCGGCGCGTGGCGCTTCGCCGAAGACCCGCAGCTCGCCGGCGTCGGGACGGACGAGCCCCGCGAGCGCCCGGATGAGCGTCGTCTTCCCCGAGCCGTTCGGTCCGAGGAGGCCGTAGATCTCGCCCGCGTTGACCTCCAAGGTCAATCCGTCGAGTGCCGTTACGGAACCGAAATGTTTCCGGACGTCCTGGGCCTCGACGGCATGCGGCAGGTCCATCAAGCAGGGCCATGGTGGCACGTCTCGTGCATTTCGGTCATCCAGGAATACGGACCGCGCCAGGAGCGCGGAAAGGCAGAACGGGAATGCTCATTTTCGCCCTCGGGATGATGCTCGGCACCGCACTCGGGATCGTCGTTGTCGGGTTCCTCGCGGTCCGTGCCTACGACCATGGTTACGACGAGGCCCTCGACCGCCGCAAGGCGTGGCGCGGGGAGCTCGTGGCGCGTCAGGCGGCCGCGATCCGCTCACAGCGCGCCTCGCTCAAGCGCGCGAGCTAGACCCTTCGCGTTCTCTTAGGACGAATGGCCGCGCCACCAGGCGCGGCCTTTTGTTTATCCGGTCACGGTCCGCCGAAGAATCTGCGTTTCAGGTCGTCAATGTTGCGCTGGAGCTGGTCCCAGAGGCCGGGGATCCCGGTGGGCACGATCTCGACGCTCCCGTCCTTCGCGATCCGGAGCTGATCGCCGGGCTTGACCGCGGCCCTCACCGCCGAGCGCGGCGCAGTGATCGTGAACACCACCTCGTCCTTGTCCTCGACCACCGAGCCAACGGTGAGTTTCCCGTCTGGCATCGCTCTGATGACCGCCCGGAGCTGCGCGTCGTCCGCGATGTCGGGCTGGGCCTGCGGCCCGAGGCGGGCGACGGTCTTCCCGAGCTCGTCGAAGAAGGCCGTGGGTCCCCGGACCGCCGCGCCAAGGAGCGCCGCGAAGAGCGCGACCGCGACCAGCACGAGCGCCATGCCGACGGCGAACTGGGTCGCCCAAGTGGGAACGTGCCGGCGCATCAATAGAGGACGAGCAGGCCACGTACCAAGGGGTCGAACGCTCAATGTTCGACCCGTAAATCGCGCCGTGATGCGTTTGCGGGTCCCGAAGGGTTTAAGAGACTTTTAGAGCGGCAGGCGCGCAATGAGCCGCTGACCGCGGCCCATGGACTCGCGGGCGCCGAACAGCGTGCCGCCGTGGGCGGCGAGGAGCACGCGGGCGAGCTGGGTCCGAGCGCCGACTGCGGGGTCGTCGCCGCGCACCATCGTCGCGGCGCCGGCGACGACCGCCATGGTCGCGCTGCCGATCGAGATGACCGCGGACCCCTTGTCGGTGCGGCAGTCGACGCTCACCGACTCCGCGGTCGCGCTCACCTCGCGGAACATCGCATCCAGAGCCTGGCGCAGCCGGTCCGGATCCGCGTTCACTCGGACGGGAGCCACCGGGACCGTAAGCACGACGTGCTGCCGGTCCGACGCCCCGGCGCGCAGCTCGTGGATCATGTCGACGACATTCGTGGTGCGCTTCTCCAGGTGCAGGCCGGCGGCCTCGAGCTCGCCGAGCGACGCGAGGTCATCGGAGAGGAAGACGAGCTGCTCGGCGCGCTTCGTCAGCCGGTCGGCGACAGCGGGCGCCACGCCGGAGATGCCGCGAAGCTCGGTCGCGAGCTCGCGGAGCGGTCCCGGGACCTCGTGCTCGAGGAGGGTGAGGAGGCTTCGACGCTGACGGTCGAGCTCGCCGATCCGGTGTTGCTCGCGCTGCAGGACCGAGGCGAGGATGACCGCGAGCACGAACACGATGATCCGGGTCGTGTAGTTGAACAGCTGCGCCGGGATATCGGACACCGGCCGCTGGACGAGGTCGCAGTAGATCCAGGCGGCGCTGGCCGCTGCCGCGACGACGAGCCCCACCGTGCGCGAGCGCCAAGCCGCCGGGAAGATCGGGATGAAGTAGATCGACGCGAATCCGTATGTCGACGGCGTGAAGTAGTCGACCAGGCCGATGACTGCTGTCAATCCGAGCCATGGGGCGGCATCGCTGATGGTGGACGTCAGTTTTCGCATCTGCACGACTCGCGGATCATGAGCGGCGGACGGTGCGATCGCCTCCCCCGCGCGGGTGACGCGGTTGCATAGCGCGGAGCGTTCCGCATCTCTGGCAAGATTCGCGAATGGCCCCGCATTTGCGCGTCGTCTGTCTCGGCGGCGGGCTTGGCGCGCCGACGGTGATGGCCGGGATGCGCGCTCACACCGACGACATCACCGGGATCATCGCGGTTACAGATTCGGGCCGGTCGACCGGAAAGGTGCGGATCGCCCTCGACCTGCCCGCACCCGGCGACGTGCGCAACGCGATCGCCGTGCTCGCGGAGGGCGATCCGGTCCTCAGGCGGCTGTTCGGGCACCGCTTCGAGACGGACAAGAGCGTGGAGCTCAACGGAATGGCGTTCGGCAACCTGTTCATCGCCGCGCTCGCCCAGCAGGAGGGCTCGTTCCTCCGTGGCGTCGAAGAGGCAGCGCGGCTGCTGGGCATCCGCGGGAAGATCCTCCCGGTCACCCTCTACAACACGGACCTCTGCGCGAAGCTCGCCGATGGCAGCGTCGTCGAGCAGGAGGAGAACGTGCGCGGCCTCGGCAAGGCGCGCATCGAGCGGATCTACCTCCGCGACGCCGACACGAGGGCGGCGGCCGGCACGGTCGAGGCGATCGAGGCCGCGGATCTCATCACGCTCGGACCAGGCTCGCTGTACACGACGGTGTGCGCGTGCCTGCTCGTGCCAGAGATCGCGCGCGCCATCAGCGAAGCCCGCGGGCTCGTGGTCTACATCGGCAACACCACGACCCAGCCGGGCCAGACCGACGGGGTCACGTTGTCCGAGCACGTCGCCGCGGTCCGCGATTATCTCGGCGGCACCGGCCTCGACGTGGTGCTACTCAACGACGACGCGCCGCCCGCGCATCTGCGCGACCACCACGCCGAGCAGGGCATGCGCTACCTCGAGCCGACGGCGGCCGAGATCGGACTGATCGAGCGCCTCGGTGTCCGCGTCGCGATGGCGCCGATCATCGACAAGTGGAGCGGACCGCGCGAGCTCTGGAACAAGC
>DATCOR010000195.1:0-1691 GCA_036564585.1 Candidatus Limnocylindria bacterium
TGAATTACGGGGGCCTACACCGCGCTGCTACCGGCTGGTGGCCTCCAGCGCGGTCCGGATGCGGCTGGCGTGGTCCGCGGCGTCCGCCGGGCTGCGATACGACTGACGCTTCCAGATCGGCCGCGGCGAGAAGAAGCCGTCGCCCTCGTTGCGCGGCACGACGTGGATGTGGACGTGCGGAACGCTCTGACTGATCCGCGTGTTGGTCGCGACGAAGGAGCCGTCCGCGCCGAGTGCCTGCTGCACGGCGATCGATGTGCGGCGCACGATCTCGAAAAGTGGCCCGATCAGCGCCGGTGGGAGATCGTCGAGGGTCGCGACGTGGTCGACCGGAACGACGAGCGTGTGTCCGAGGAAGAGCGGGCTCGCGTCGAGGAACGCGACGACCCGCGCGTCGCGGTACACGATGTTGCCCTCAAGGTCGCCCGATGCGATCCGGCAGAACACGCACGACGCGGTCATGCGCCGATGCGTTCCAGCAGCAGCGCCCGTTCCGCCGGATTGTCGGTGAGGGCGAGCGCGCGCCGATCGGCCTCGCGCGCTTCGTCGGGGCGGTCGAGCTGGCGAAGGAATGCGGCCCGCGTTGCGTGATACAGGTGATAGCGGTCGAGCTCGTCGCTCATCTCGTCGATCTCCGCAAGCGCACGTGCGGCCCCCGCGACGTGCGCGAGGGCGATCGCGTGATTCAAGCGCACGACCGAGGATCCTGTCATCCGCGTGAGCCCCTCGTACAACATGACGATCTGGGTCCAGTCGGTCTCGGCCCACGATCCCGCCTCGGCATGGCACGCGGCGATCGCCGCCTGGACCTGATACGGGCCGGCCCGGCGCATGCGCCCAGCCCGTTCGACGAGCGCGATGCCCTCGGCGATCGCGCGCGCGTCCCAGCGCGATCGATCCTGATCCTCGAGGAGGATGAGCCGGCCGTCGGGCGAGAAACGCGCGGCCGCACGCGCGAGCTGCAGGGTCATCAGGGCAAGCAGGCCGATCGCCTCCGGCTCGTCGGGCATGAGCCGCACGATGAGGCCGGCCAGCCAGCGGGCATCCTCGGCGAGGTCGCGCCGTTCAGGCGATGCGCTCGCGATGTAGCCCTCGTTGAACATCAGGTACAGGACGCCGAGGATCTCGGCGAGCCGATCCGGGAGCTCGTCGGCCGTCGGCACGCGCATCGGGATGCCCGCTTCTGCGATCTTCCGCTTCGCGCGTACGAGCCGCTGCGCGATGGTGGCTTCCGGCGTGACGAACGCCCGCGCGATCTCCGCGGTGGTCAGGCCCACGACGCTCCGGAGCGTCAGCGCGATCTGCGATTCACGCCCGATCGCGGGGTGGCAGCACGCGAAGATCAGCTCGAGCCGTTCGTCGCCGTGGGCCGTCGCTCCGATCACCGGCTCCTCCTGCAGCTGCGCGAGCTTGTCCCGGTAGCGCGCTTCGCGGCGGAGGCGATCGATGCCCTTCCGCCGCGCGGTCGTCATGAGCCACGCGCCCGGGCTCTCGGGGATCCCGTCGCGTGGCCAGTGCTCGAGCGCCGCGACGAGCGCGTCCTGCACGAGCTCCTCGGCGAGATCCCAGTCGCCGAGCGAGCGGACCAGGGCGGCCAAGAGCCGCCCATGCTCGTCGCGAAAGACGCGCTCGAGCGCCTCCGTCAGACCGTCACGGCTCCAGACGCGCCGAAGGGTCGTCGTGGGTCACCA
>DATCOR010000213.1:0-14862 GCA_036564585.1 Candidatus Limnocylindria bacterium
CATCAATGGAGATCGCGTCGCCTTCCTTGATCAACGCCTCGCCCACGCGCATCTCGCGCTTCTGCAGGTCGATCTGCAGCGCCGCGACGCCGGCGACGCACGGGAGGCCGAGCCCGCGAGCGACGACGGCCGCGTGCGACGTCGATCCACCGCGCGCGGTGAGGATCCCGGTCGCGGCGATCATGCCGTGGAAATCGTCCGGCGAGGTCTCGGGTCGCACGAGCACGACGAGCTGTTTCTGACCCTTCAGCGCGACGGCGCGGTCGGCATCGAAGACCGCCCGTCCGGTCGCGGCACCGGGCGACGCGTTCAAGCCCTTCGCGAGGAAGCGGCCGTCCTTCCGGGCCTGCTCGACGGCCTTCGGGTCGAAGCCGGGAACGAGGAGCTGCTCGACCTGGAGCGGGTCGACGCGTTGGATCGCCTCATCCTTGGTGATGAGCCGCTCCTTCACCATGTCCGTGGCGATCTTCATCGCGGCCCGCGCCGTCCGTTTCGCCGAACGCGTCTGCAACATGTAGAGCTTGCCGCGCTCGATGGTGAACTCGAGATCCTGCGCGTCGCGGTAGTGCTTCTCGAGGCGCTGCGCGATCTTCTCGAACTCCGCGTACGCCCTGGGCATGTCCCGCTTCATCTGCTCGATCTTGGCCGGCGTGCGGATGCCCGCGACCACGTCCTCGCCCTGCGCGTTCGTCAGGTACTCCCCGTACAGCTTCTTCTCGCCGGTATTCGGGTCGCGGGTGAACGCGACGCCGGTGCCTGAGTCATCGCCCATGTTGCCGAAGACCATCGTCACGACGCTGCACGCCGTGCCGAGGTCGTCCGAGATCTTGAACTGCTTCCGGTAGTCCTTCGCGCGCTGGCCGAACCACGACCCGAAGACCGCCTCGACCGCGAGGCGGAGCTGCTCGTGCGGCTCGGTCGGGAACGGCTTTCCGGTCTCTTTCTTGACGATGGCCTTGAACTCGTCGACGAGCGCGGCCAGGTCCTTGGCGCTGAGGTCGGTATCCGACTTCGCGCCTCTCGCACGCTTGCGCTTCTCGAGGGCGTCGTCGAACTTCTTCGCGTCGATGTCGAGCACGATCCGGCCGAACATCGAGATGAACCGGCGGTACGCGTCCTGGGCGAACCGCTCGTTCTTGGTCAGCGTCGCAAGGCCCTGCCGGCTCTGGTCATTGAGACCGAGGTTGAGGACGGTGTCCATCATCCCGGGCATCGACATCGCGGCACCGGAGCGCACCGAGACGAGGAGCGGATCCTTCGGGTCGCCGAGCTTCTTCTTCGTCGCCTTCTCGACGGTTGCGAGGCCGCGCTCGAGCTGATCCCACATCCCCGGCGGGAGCTTCTTGCCGTTCTTGAAGTACGCGTTGCAGGCTGCGGTCGTGATCGTGAAGCCAGAGGGCACGGGCAGGCCCGCGTTCGTCATCTCGGCGAGTCCGGCGCCCTTGCCGCCGAGGAGCGCGCGCATCTTCGCGTTGCCCTCGGCCTTGCCGCCGGCGAACAGGTAGACCCACTTTTGGGCCCTCGCCTTCGGAGCGGCCTTGGTGGCTCTCTTCGCGCGCGTCGCCGGCATCCCGCACCTCCCCGTGGTGAGGTGCTCATGGTGCCAGACTCGGCTAGCCGTGCTCCGAGGCGATGAATCCGCCGATCAGGCTGGGCAGCTTCACGATGATCGGCCCTCCGCTCCCGTCCGGCATGACATAGAGGCCCCTGCTCGCGTCGGTCGCGTACACGGTCTTCCCGTCGCCGGAGATCCAGACCTCGTTCACGTTGATACCCGATGCGAGCTTGGCGACCGGCTTCAGGTCAGGCACCCGCAGGACCGTGATGCCATCTCTTGCCTGTGCGTAGAGCTTCAGCCCGTCAGGCGACACCGGGACGGTCGACGGAGTGCCTCCGGCGTACGCGGCCGGGAACAGCCAACTGAACAGCCCGGGCTGCTCGATCTTCGTCGGGGTCGGCGCGGGGCCGAGGAGCGCATGCGACCTCAGGTCGACCACCTGCATGAAGTCGCCAAAGTCGGGGTACTGATGCAGGTAGAGGAGTTGCCCGTCAGGCGTGAAAATCGGAGCGAGCCAGAAGGGGTTTTTCATCTCGGCGTGGATGATCGCGGTGGTGGTCAGAGTTGACAGGTCGATGAATCCCACCGACGCGTCGACGTGGCAGTAGAGGACAAGGGTCTGCCCGCCGCCGACGATCTTCGGCGCGAGGCCCGGGCCGCCACAGCCGGGAAAGGTCTTGCCGCCTTGCCCGTCCACCGCGCTGGAGACCTGCACGAGCCCGGTCGAAGCAACGTCGAATGCTGTCAGCCACGGGCCGGTCCAGTCGATGATCGTGTAGAGACGTTTGGAGTCCGGCGAGAAGAGCAGAGTTGATCCGCCGACACTCGTCTTGGCCGCCGGGTGCGCCAAGGGCGTGGTCTGCGTGAGTCCCGTCCGGAGCTCAAGTATCTGCACATAAGCGCCAGCGCCGATGAACGCGAGCCACTGCCCGTCCGGGCTGAACGCCATATCGGCGACCGCGTCCGTCGGGCTACGTGCGTACGTGCGCAGGACTACCCCGTCGGCCGCGGAGTAGACGGTGATCGCACTGTCGGTCGCGCCGACCAGCGCAGAGCCGTCCGCGGTACGCCAATACCGACCCGGCGTCAGCATGCCAACGGCATTGCCAGTGGGATCAATACCGATCACCGCGGACTGTCCCGCATCTCCATACGTGCTCACCCACGCAACCTGCGCGGCAGGACTGGTCCGGGTGATCGGCTGCGGGATTGGCTGCGGCAGGATCACCCTTGGCGATGCGTTCGGACTGCCCGATGCCGTCGCGCTCGGCGCCGCGACGGCGGCGGTCGGCGATTCCTGCTGCTGGCGAAACGTCGAGAGCTCGCGTCCGGCGTAGAGCGCGGCGACCGCCACGATGACCGTCGCGAGCGTTACGGCGATCGAGCGCCGGGGTGAGCGCGTCGGTGCTCGGTGGAGCACGTCGAACGGCGGAACGGAGACCGGCTGCGACCGACCGAGGAGCCCGCGCATCCGCTCGTCGTCGCGCTGTTCGTCGCTCATCGCGTACCTCCCTGACCGTCGTACGCGGCGAGGAACGCGCGCCGCCCGCGCGCGATCCGCGACTTGATCGTCTCTTCGCTGCGCCCGGTCAGATCCGCGATCTCCGCCCTGGTGAACCCGTGGGCGTAGTGCAGGACGAGCGCGGCCGCCTGGTCGGGCGAGATCGCGCGCATCGCATCGCGCACGGCGAGGGCTTCGACGTCCGGGCTGCCCTCGGTCGCCCGCTCCGTCCCGGCGAACGGCAGGAACGCGATGAGCCGGGCCCGGCGCAGGCGCTTGGTCGCGAGACGCGTGGCGATCCGGTAGAGCCACGCGCGGGCCTTCGCGGGCTCGCGGATGGCCCGCTCGTCACGCATGCCAGCGATGAACGTGTCCTGCATCAGGTCCGTCGCGACCTCCCGGTCCCCGGTCAGCTTCCAGAGATAGCCGACCAGCTCCGCGGCGTGCGCGTCGTAGAGCTCCCGCCACGGCAGCCCGGTCTCCCGGCTCACCGCCTTGGCGGCTTCATCTCGCACGTCTCTACCTAGCTATGGGCCGCGACGGGTCCGGAATGGGTGCATGGCGCACTTCCTGCTCCTGCGACCCCCCGATGCTAGAGTCGCGGCCCGTGTACGAACGTCCCGGATACAGCACGCTCATCGGCCGGATCCGCAACAACGTGCGGACCTACATCCGGAAGCAGATCGAGCTGCCCAAGCAGGAGATCGCCGAGATCATCAAGGCGAACCTGAATGCAGCGAAATGGTTCGGGATCGCCCTCGCGTTCGTGTTCCTCACGCTCATCTCGTTCGCCGTGTTCATCATCGGCCTCATCGCGATCTGGCTGCCCCTCTGGGCCTCGGCGCTCATCGCGCTCGTGCTGTTCGGCGCGATCGCCGGGCTCGTCGGCTGGGGCGGCTACAAGCGCCTCGAGCTGCGAGGCCCGACCCGCTCGATCCAATCGATAAAGGAGACGGTGCGATGGGCGAAAGCCCGAGTGCTCGGACGGAACGCGAGCTAGCGGACCTCCGGCGCAAGATCGACGATGACGTCGAGGCGCTCATCGAGCGGGCGAAGTCCGACGTGGACCCGCGGAACCTGCTGCGCCGTCAGCCCGTCGCGACCGTCGGCACGCTTGGCTCCGTCGTTGCGCTCGCCGGCGTCACGATCGCGAAGAAGGTCCGCGACGCTCGACGGAAGACCCCGGACTCCGAGGTCGAGCGCATCGCCGAGCGCCTCGGCGGTCGCGTCGACCGGCTGAAGGGCCGCGCGCGCAAGCGGTTCCGTGAATCCCTCCGTAAGGAGATGGCGGACGTGCATGACGACCAGCGCGGGCCAAAGGAAGCGCTCTGGGGCGCCGGCATGGCCGCGCTCACGGCGGCGGCGACGACGATCGCGCAGCGCTTCGCCGGACGGCTCGCGCGCGACGATGCGGAGGACGGCCGGCCCGGCGACTAGGCTCGGCGACTAGGCTCGGCGGGTGGCGGACCTCGCGGAGATCCTCGCCCTCACGCCCGACGCCACCGAGCAGTGGTACTGGCCGACGCTCGATCAGCGCTTCGACGTCGCGGGCTACCTCACCGTGCTGGAGCCGCCGATCGACCTCGTCGTGTCGGTGCGCGCGATCGCGTTCCGCGGCGACGAAGTATTCGTCTTCGAGTCGGAGGGCGCCACGCACGCAATCCCCGGCGGTCGGCGTGAGCCGGGCGAGTCGCCGGATCACGCACTCACGCGTGAGATCCGCGAGGAGACCGGCTGCGCGATCGTGGGCTCGCCGCGGCCGCTCGCGATCCTTCACCTCCGCAACCTGTCGCCACGGCGGACCGACCCGAAGTACAAGTACCCCTACCCAGACACGCTCCAGTGGGTCTTCGTGGCGGAGGTCGCCGGTGATGCGCTCCCGTCGGACGATCCATTCGTCGACAACGGACGGTTCGTGGCCCCGGCGGAGGCACTCCGTTTGCTTGGATCCCCGGCGGAGCGGATGTTGCTCGACGCGGCGCTCACTTAGCCGATCAGGAGGAAACCCGCGAACATGACCGCGAGCCCCGCGAGATTCGCGAGCTCCAGCACGCCTGACGCCCCGGTGAATGTCGCGGTACCGCCGGCCGCGACGATGAGCACCCCGACGGCGATGATCACATTCGCGATCGCGCGCCGGCCGTTGTGCCGCTTCCGTAGAAAGATCCACGCGGACCACAGCGCGCCACCGATGAGCACGATGCTGCCAAGGCCGCTGCCGGCGCCCGCGAGGACCCGCGCCAGCGAGCCGTTTGGGAAGCCCCGGCCGCTGTCAGCCGCCGCGGTCACATCGACCGGGACCGACACGACCGCGTACGCCGCGATCACCGACAGGAGGGCAACGAGGACGAGCGCGACATCGGCCCAGCGCCTCTTCGCGAGCAGGTACAGCGTCCCAAGACTCAGCCACGCGACGTTGAGGATCGCGCCGAATAGATAGAAGACGCGATACCAATCGGAGTACCCGGCACCCGTCGGCCCGACGTTCCGCGCGAGGTAGCCCGAGAACGCGGCGATCGCGAACATCGTGAAGCCCGCAGCCCACATGAGCTGGTAGGTCCGGCGATGGCTGCCGTACTGGCGGAGCACGACGATCGCGAAGACGGCCGCCACGATCGCGGTGATCGCCGGGAGATAGACCACGCGCCGATGGTCGGCCGGCACGCAGCCACGCGCAACCGGTTTACCGAGCTTTGCGGCGATTCCGGAGCGCGAGGGCGGCCGAGCCGGCCAGGAGGAGGATCCCGGAGTAGAGCGGGATGGCCGCCGACCCGCCCAGCGCGATCGCGAGAGCGGTGGCCACGGCCGGGTCCCGCGAGCCCGCGCCGGCGAGCGCCGAACCGAGATCGACGCCACCGATCCGGGCCACGATCACGGCGCTGGCCGCGACCGCGGCGAACAGCGCGAGCGCGGCCAGGCCGTTCGCCGCGTTCAGCGCACCGGCGCCGGATAGCGCGATCGCGATCAGGACGAGGAACGCCGCGTCCCCGATGCGCTGCGCGATCGTGCGGACGACCTGCGGGAGCATCGGCACGATCGACGTGACGCCCGCGCCCACGATGAATGGGAGCATCGCGCCCTGCGCCGCGGCCGCCGCGGCAGGGCCTCCCGTCAACGTCAGCCCGAGCCACATGCCAATGGACCCGACGACGAGGGCGCCGGTCCGGTCCATGCGGCCGCCGATCGCGGCCGCGAGCGCGGGTGCTGTCAGAAGGGCCGGTGCGAACGCAACGGCGGTCAGCCCGAGGCGATCCGGATCGGGGAGCACAGGTCCGATGAGCGCGACGACACCGAATGCGACGCCGTACGGCAGCACCACGAGCGCGAGGATCCGGATGCGTCGAAGGGCGAGCACAGCGAGGAGCGGCGTCCGCAGTCCCGCGGTGAAGAAGAGGACCGCGAGCGCCGCCCGCGCGGCGACGGAGAGGTCAGGCGAGGCCGAGCTTCTCCCGGAGCGCCGGCACGAGCTCCTCGATCTTCACCCGGACCTGGGTCATGTCGTCCCGGTCACGGATCGTCACCGCCTGGTCGGTCAGCGAGTCGAAGTCCACCGTGACGCAGAGCGGTGTGCCGATCTCGTCCTGGCGGCGGTACCGGCGGCCGATCGCCTGGGTCTCGTCGTATGTCGACTGGAAGTGCGGCCGGAGCTTCGCCCACACCGCGCGCGAGAGCTCGCTCAGCTCCGGCTTCTTCGAGAGCGGCAATACGGCAACCTTGTACGGCGCGAGGTCGCGGTGCAGGCGCAGCACGACACGGATGCCCTCCTTGTCGGGCTCCTCGTCGTACGCCGCGCAGAGGAACGCGAACGTCGCGCGGTCCGCGCCGACCGCCGTCTCGATGACGTACGGCACGAAGCGCTCGTTCGTCGCGTCGTCGAAGTACTCGAGCTTCTTGCCCGAGTACTCCGAGTGCCGCTTGAGGTCGAAGTCGGTGCGGTTGTGAATGCCCTCGAGCTCCTTCCAGCCGAACGGGTACCGGAACTCGATGTCGAACGCCATGGCCGCGTAGTGCGCGCGCTCCTCGGGGGAGTGCTCGCGGAAGCGGAAGAGGTCGTCATGGTGCGCGAGATCGCGATACCACTGGCGGCGGGTCTCCTTCCACTCCTCGTAGATCCGCGGTGCGTCCTCCGGCCGGACGAAGTACTGCATCTCCATCTGCTCGAACTCTCGCGACCGGAAGATGAAGTTCCCGGGCGTGATCTCGTTCCGGAAGGACTTCCCCACCTGGGCGATACCGAACGGCAGCTTGCGCCGCATCGATTGCTGCACGTTGTCGAAGTTCACGAAGATGCCCTGCGCCGTCTCCGGCCGGAGCCACGCGACCGACGCGTCGTCCTCCACGGGTCCGACGAACGTCTTGAACATGAGGTTGAACTTCCGAGGCGCGCCGAGCTTCTTCTCGCCGCAGTTCGGACACGGGCCATCCCCGCCCTTTGGAAGCTCGTCGAGGCGATAGCGGTGCTTGCAGTTGGCACACTCAACGAGCGGGTCGGTGAAGTTCTCGACATGGCCGGACGCTTCCCAGACCTTCGGGTGCATGAGGATCGCGGCGTCGAGACCCACGACGTCGTCGCGCAGCTGGACCATCGAGCGCCACCACGCGCGCTTCACGTTGTTCTTGAGCTCGACGCCGAGCGGCCCGAAGTCCCAGGTCGCGCCGGCGCCGCCGTAGATCTCGCTCGATGGGAACACGAAGCCCCGGCGTTTCGCGAGGGACACGAGCTTGTCGAAGAGCTCCGGCGGTAGCCCCTCGCTCATGTGGTCGCGGGGGCCGGACGGGGCATGCGCGCGAGCTCGTCGAGCAAGCGCGCGGCGTTGATGTCGCGATCGAGGACGTGCTGCAGGAACGAGCGGAGGTGCCGCTCGAGCTCCGCCGCGAGGGCGTCGTCCACCCGGAGGAGCGAGGCACCGTCGAAATTGCTCACCAGGAGGTAGCGCAGCGACTTCAGCGCGCGCACGGAGAGGGCGCGCGGGCCCTGTGTCTCCAGGGGCGCGCAGGTCGCGCAGACCAGGCCGCCGGCGTCGACGATCCAGGCGTTCGTGATCTCGGCCGGCGACGTGCGGCACTGGACGCACTGTCCGAGCTCCGGCCGGAATCCGGTCCGATCGAGCAGATGGAGGTCGAACCAGCGGCACACGAGCGCCGGCGCGTAGCCCGCGGCGAGGTGCCGGAGGGCGCTCTCGACGAGGTCGAACAGCGGCGCGGACGGAGAGCGCTCGAGCGCGAACCGGTCGGCGAGCTCCGCGATGTACCACCCCGCCGCGATGCCGTGGAGGTCCTCGCGCAGCGCGCGGTAGAGCGCCCGCGACTCCGCGCCGGTGAGCACGTCGAGGTTCCGGCCGCGCGCGAGCTGATACGTGGCGTGCGTCAAGGGCTCGGCATGACCCGCGAGACGGCTCGTCGGCTTGCGAATGCCCTTCGCGACGACGCTCACTTTGCCGAAATGCCGGGTGAGAAGCGTGAGGATGCGATCCGTCTCGCCGAAGTCAATGGTCTTGAGCACGATCGCCTCGGCACGGTACGTGCGTGATGCCATCGACGGTGAATGGTAGGGGCTACCATCGGAATTCGGTGACCACTTCCGGCCGATCCCCGTCGCGCATCGCGGCCATCGACCAAGAGATCCGCGACGTCCTGGCGCAGGCCGAGCCGGCACTCCAGCCCTTCTACGGCATGATGCTGTACCACCTTGGCCTCGACATGGACCGGCCGGGTGGCGGGAAGCGCATGCGGCCGCTCATGTGCGTCCTGGTGTACGAGGCGCTCGCGGGTGATCCCCAGGCCGTGCTGCCCGCGGCGGCCGCGCTCGAGCTGCTGCACAACTTCACGCTCATCCACGACGACATCGAGGACCAGGATCCGACGCGCCATCACCGGCCCACGGTGTGGTCCGTCTGGGGCGTCCCACAGGCCATCAACACCGGCGACGGGATGTACGCGGCCTCGCGCCTGGCCGTGCAGCGGCTGCGCGAACGAAGCTTCCCGGCCGAGCGGATCCTCGATTTCGCGTGCCTCATCGACCAGGCCTGCGTGCGGGTGTGCGAGGGCCAGTTCCTGGACATCACGTTCGAGGACCGGACCGACATCACGGTCGACCGATACCGCGCGATGGCCGCGAAGAAGACGGGGGCGCTCATCGCGGCGTGCGCCGAGGGCGCGGCCGTGCTCGCGACCGAGGATCCGCAGGTCCGTGAGGCCCTCGCACGGTTCGGCGACGACTTCGGGCAGGCGTTCCAGGCGTACGACGACCTCCAGGGCATCTGGGCGACGACCGAGCGCACCGGCAAGCTCGAGATGAACGACCTCGTGAAGCGGAAGAAGACGCTCCCGGTGGTCATGGCGTTCGAGAAGGCGTCGCCCCGGCTGCGGGCCGAGCTCGCCGGCCTGTTCGCGCCGCCGGCGCCGCTCGCCGCCGAAAGCGTTGAGCGCATTCGCGAGATCCTCGACGAACTCGGGACGCGCGAGCAGCTGGAGCGCGAGATCGCCTCGCACCGGACGCGCGCGCTGCACGCGCTTCACGGCATCGGTGCGATGGCCGGCGAGCCGCTCGCGCTTCTGGAGCAGCTCGTCGCCTCCGCGACCGGTGCGGAAGAGCCCGTCGGGAGCGGCACCCGCTAGCATCCGCGCGGTGTCCGAGACTCCGCTCAAGGCCCCCGGCGGGATCATCTACGAGCCCGGCGAGCGCACGCTCGCGGTGGGCCGACCGTTCGCCTGGTGGGTGCTGCTCCTCGCGCTTGCGCTGGTCCTGGCACTCCTCGCCGCGGTGGCCGCGTCGCAGAGGCTGACCTCGATCGCGCTGACCGCGCTGGCCGCGGCGTTCCTCGTGCTCGTCGTCACGGTCGTGCGGTGGATCGAGTGGATCAGCCGGGTGTGGGTGCTCACCGACCGCCGGGTCATCGCTCGAAGCGGGATCCTCAACCGGACGCAGGCCGCGGTGCTGCTCGAGCGGATCCAGGACGCGAGCCTCACGCGGCCGTTCCCGGCATCGATGTTCGCCGACTACGGCGTGCTCAAGCTCGAGACGGCCGGGATCCACTCGCAGGAGCGCGTCACCGAGGGCCTGCAGGAGATCGCGATCACCGGAGCCAGCCGCTTCTACGCGCAGCTCACCAACGCGCTGACCCCGGGTCGCTAGCCGAAGAGGCTCAGCGGCAGGAACGCGCTCACGACCCAGTTCGGCGCGTCGACGACCTCGCTGATCTTGAGATCGGCCGCGACGCTGCACAGCACGTAGGCCTCCTCGCGCGTCAGCCCACAGGCGCTCACGAGGTGCGCGATCATCGCGCGCACCGCCTCCTTCGTCGCGTCCATGAGGTCGGGCGCGATGCCGGTCGTCACGTAATGGCGCCCGGGGAGCGCGCCGGCGCTCGCGGCCTCGAACTCGGGACCGGCGATCCGCAGGTCACGGCGCACCGTGAACCGGAGCGTCGCGGTCATGGTCGTCTCGATCGCGGTGATGCAGACCTCGCCGTCGCCCTGAGCGGCGTGTCCGTCGCCGCACGAGAACAGCGCGCCCGGGACCGCGATCGGCAGGAAGAGCGTGCTGCCATTCGTGAGCTGCTTGATGTCCATGTTCCCGCCGGCCGCGCGCGGTGGGATGGTCGAGTGCTCGCCCGGCTCGGCGAGGGCGACGCCCATCACGCCGAGGAACGGAGCGAGCGGGACGCGGACGCCACGCCGGAGCTCGGCGCGATCGCTCTCAAGGTCCCACACCTTGAGGTACGGCTCCGGGAAGTCACCGGCCAACAGGCCGCGGTCGGGTACGAAGGTCGTGACGCCGAACGCGCCCGGCACGAGGTCGAGGACGTCGACCTGCAGCACGTCGCCCGGCCGCGCGCCGCGGATCGCGACCGGCCCGGTGAGCGGATGGCCTTTGAAGACGCGCTTCACGACCGTCGCCGACTTGCGCGTGTACGCGCCGTCGAACGCGTCGCGGCACACGAACCGCACGGTCTCGCCGCTGTCGATCTCGAGGCGCGGCGCGATCGAGTTGTCCCAGGCGTAGTGGACCGTCTCACAGCCGAGCTCGCGCACGCCGCTCACCGCGGGAGCGAGCTCGGCAGGAACGCGTCGGGCAGCAGCTCGCGCAGCGTCGTCGTCTGGCGCAGCCCGCCAGTCGTCGCGAGCACGACCTTGAGGTCGGGCGCGAACTCGGCGAGCACCTGGCGGCACGCACCGCACGGCGACGGGAGCTTGTCGTCGTCGATCACGATCGCGATCGCGTCCCAGTCCTTCGTCTCGCCCGAGGCGACGGCGGCGAACGCGGCGCAGCGCTCGGCGCAGACCGTGAGGCCGTAGGACACGTTCTCGATGTTGGCGCCCGAATGGATCTTGTTGCGCTTCGTGCGGATCGCGGCGCCGACTTTGTACTTCGAGTACGGGGCATGGGCCCGGGCCCGCGCGAGCGACGCGACCCGGATCAAGTCCTCGTCGCCGGGCGGCAACGTCATGCCCGCTGCTCCGTCCGCGCGGGCTCGCGGATGACGCGCACGCGGCCGACCCGTCGACCCTCGACACTCTCCACGACGAACTTCACTCCATTGCTCTTGACAGTCTCGCCGACCTTCGGCAGCCGTCCGAGCTCGTGGGTCACGAACCCCCCGAGGGTGTCGAACTCATCGACGCCCTCTGGCGAGTCGATGCCGAAGGTCTCCTGGACCTCGGAGAACGGCACCCGCGCGTCCATGACGGCCTCGTGCTCCGAAACGGGAAGGACGAGCTCGCGCTCGACGTCGTACTCGTCGCGGATCTCGCCCACGATCTCCTCGACCAGGTCCTCGATCGTCACGAGGCCCGCGGTGCCGCCGTACTCGTCGACGACGATGGCGATGTGCACCTTCGCGCGTTGCATCTCGCGCAGCAGCTCGTCGACCTTCTTCGTCTCGGGGACGAATTGCGCCGGACGGAGGAACGGACGCACGGTCACGTCTTTCTCGCCGCGCGCAAGGCGCCGGAACAGATCCTTCACGTACAGCACACCGATGATCTGGTCCGACGAGCCCTCGTACACCGGGATCCGCGAGTGCCCGGCGCTCACGACGCTCTCGAGGACCTCCTGCGGCGGCGTGTTCACGTCGATCGCGATGATGTCCGTGCGCGGGACCATGACCTCGTGGACCTTCTTCTCGCCGAGGGCGAAGACGGAGTGGAGCATGTCGCGCTCCCCGACGTCGAGCACGCCCTGCTCCTCGCCGGTCTCGATGACGGCCTTGATGTCGTCCTCGCTGATGAGGGTGCCCTCGTTCGGATCGGCGCCGAACGGCGCGGTCACGACGCGGGTGAGGAAGAACAGCACCGCCACGAGCGGCCGGGTGACCCACGTGATGAGCTCGAGCGGGAACACCATCACCAGGAGCACCTGCTTCGCGTGCTTCCGTCCGATCGACCGCGGCACGAACAGGCCGAACAGCACGGCCACGAGCGAGAGCGCCGCGACCGTCACGACCACCGCACTGAGGTCACTGAAGACCGCGGCGATGCCGACCAGCCGCAGCAGCTCCGACAGGCGCGGCGCGAGGAACGCCGCGGCGATGCCGGAGAAGGCGAAGATGACGAAGAACTCGAAGACCTGGATGGCAGCCAGATAGCGGACGCGGCGCTCGCCCATCCGGCCGGCGCGCTGGCCACGGCGGCCGCGCATGACCAGCTCCTCGATCAGAGCCGGCCGCCGGATCGCGTGGAGTGCGGCCTCGCTCATCGAGAGGAGCGCCAGGATCGCGACCAGCGCGAGCTCGATCCCGAGGAGCTCCCAGCTGCCCATTACTTCTTCGCCGGCCTCGATGCCTTCTTGATCGAGCGGGCCGGGACGCCGACCGCGAGCATCCCCGGAGCCACGTCCTTCGTCACGACCGCGCCCGCGCCGGTGACGGCGCCCTCGCCGATCGTGATCGGCGCGCGGAGCAGCGTGTCCGAGCCGATGAAGGCGTCGTTGCCGATCGTCGTGCGGTGCTTGTTGACCCCGTCGTAGTTCATCGTGATCGTGCCCGCACCGATGTTCACTCGCTCGCCCACGTCGGCATCGCCCACGTAGCTGAAGTGGTGCATCTTCGTGCCCTTGCGGAGGCGCGCAGCTTTCACCTCGCCGAAGTTGCCCATCCCAACGCCCTGCTCGAGGTACGCCCCGGGGCGGAGGTGCGAGTACGGGCCGATCCGCACGTCGTCCTCGAGCGTCGCGCCCTCCAGGACCGAGGCTTCGACGATGCACCGCGCGCCAACGGTCGTATCGCGCAGGATCGAGTACGGACCGACCCGCGAATCCGGACCGATCGCGGTCGTCCCCTCGAGGACGCACCCGCGCTCGATGACCGCGTCCGGCGCGATCCGGACCCCTTCGTCGACGGTCGTGGAGTCGGGGTCGTGGAAGGTGACGCCCTCGAGCATGAGCTTCTCGCGGATTCGCCGGCGGAGGATAGCCTCGGCGGCGGCCAGCTCGACCCGCGTGTTCACACCCATCCCCTCGCCCGGATCGGGGGTGCAGAACGCGGCGACGCGCTTTCCGGCCCCGATCGCGGCGGCGACGATGTCGGTGAAGAAGATCTCGCCGGTCGAGTTTGCCTTCAGCGCGCCGATCGCCGTCCGCAGCCAAGCGAGGTCGATCGCGTACGCGCCGAGATTGGACTCCGGCAGCTGGCGCTCCTCCGGAGTCGCGAGCCGCACCTCGATGATCCGGCGCACATCGCCGGCGTCGTCGCGGACGATGCGCCCGTAGCCGTTATCGGTCCCGACCTTTGCCGTCAGGAGCGCGATCGCCGCGCCGCGCTCGGCACGAAGCGACCGCAGCCGCTCGAGCGTGGCCACGCTGAGCGTCGGGGTGTCCCCGTAGAGCACGAAGACCTCGCCGCCGTCACGCGCGTCGGCCGCCTCGACGGCGACCCGCACGGCGTCCCCGGTGCCGCGCATCTGGGGCTGGATCGCGATCGTGGTGCCGCCGGGCAGGATCTCGCGCGCGCGGTCCGCCACGTCGGGCGAGAGCACGACGACCGGGCGTGCGCCAGCCGCGGTCGCCGCGTCGAGCGACCAGCGGAGGAGTGGCTTGCCCGCGGCAGAGTGGAAGATCTTCGGGACCTTCGAGCGCATGCGCTTGCTCTGACCTGCGGCGAGCACGAAGGCGAGATGCGGCGCGCTCACCCGACGGGCGTGCGGATCAGCGGGCGGGCTGGGGCGCCAGGATTCGAACCTGGGATAGAGGATTCAAAGTCCTCTGCCTTACCACTTGGCCACGCCCCATCGACGGGACGCTTGGAACGGGGACATGGCGCAAGTCTAGGTGGGCCTCAGGCGGCGGACTGGCCGTTCGAGCCCGTGGGTCGTTTGCCGCGCTTGATGAGCTCGGCGACGCGGCGACCGCCCTTGCGGCCGAGCTGCGCGTAGCCCTCGCTGCCGAGCTGACCCTTGCGCGCCTCGCCCCCCTTGCGGCCGAGCTGCGCGTAGCCCTCGCTCCCGAGCTGGCCCTTACGCGCCTCGCCACCTTTTCGACCGAGGTCGGCGTAGCCGCCGGCACCAAGCTGCTTCTTGCGGGCCTGACCGCCGCGACGGCCGATCTCGCGATAGAACTCGGGACCGTGCTTCGTGGCGGTGTGCTTTCCGCCCTTCCGGCCAGCCTGCCGGACGGTCATGTCAGTCTTCTCGTCCACGGATAGAGGGTAAGAGGACAGCGCTCGGTCGGACGGCCCGTCCGAACGTCGGTCCGAGCTCGTGCGCTCTCGCATCGAGACCCTGCCCCCGCAGAATTCGTGCGAGCCGCAACGCGTCAGCGCGTGAATCCGCCACTGCGAACAGTGACGGTCCGCTCCCTGAGAGCGCG
>DATCOR010000216.1:0-6369 GCA_036564585.1 Candidatus Limnocylindria bacterium
ACGCGGATCGACCGCATCATGACCGCGGCGAAAGCCTCCGACCGCCTGCTTGCGGAGGAGGAGCTCAACGCGCTCGCCCGCCTAGACTGAAGGCAGTGACCGACGTGTGGCATCGCATCGAGCCAGCGAAGCTCCTCCCCGGCGTGAACGCAGCGGACCTCGAGCGCCGGATCGTGGCGCCCGAGGTGGGGCGCGCCGAGGCCACGATCCGCGGCAAGGGCCTGATCTTCTGGGACCGCTCCGGGCGTCGCCCCGGCAAGAAGCTCGATGCGATCGACACGGACCAGATCACGCCGGCGAAGGACTGCGTGTCCGAGAGCCTGGACACGCTCGACGAACGCTGGAAGGCCGGCTCGTTCCGGTTCCTGATGCCCGATTTCCGCAAACGCGTGCATGCCGGCGAGACCTTCGTCATCGCGGGCGATCGGTTCGCCATCGGGAGCTCGCGCGAGATGAGCCCCGCCGGGCTCAAGGCCGTGGCCGAGGAGGCCGGGCTCGAGCTGGTGATCGTGTGCGGCAACAACATGGGCGATATCTTCCGGCGCAACGCGTTCAACCTCGGTCTCGAGGTGGTGCAGGCGCCCGATGCGGTCGCGGACGCGCAGGATGGCGACACCTTCAGCTACGAGCCGTCGACCCGCCGCCTTCTGAACGAGACCCAGGCCAAGACCTACGACCCGCTGCCGCTCACGCCGAAGGAGGATGAGATCCGCCGGTCGGGCGGCATCTTCACCATCGGCCGGCGCGAATTCGCCGAGTCCGTGGAGCGGCCGCCGCGGATCGAGTGGCCCGACGACGACACCGCGCGCCGCATGACCACGACCGAGCGGATCGTGTGGGCGCACCGCGTGGACAAGGACGCCGACGTGCAGCCCGGAGCCACGCTTCGCGTCTACGCGGATCTCCTCCCGGCCTCCGACGGCACCGCGCCGTTCGCGATCCACACCTTCAACCAGATCACCGGCGGCGACACGATCTACCCGCGCCAGATCGCGGTCGCGAACGACCACTTCGTGTTCACGCGCAAGGAGGCCGACGACAAGCAGACCGCGATCGGAAAGGCCTTCGCAGAGAAGTTCGGCATCGCCAAGCCGTACTACGCGACACCGGGCGACGGGATCTTCCACTTCTACTTCCCCGAGCAGGGCCTCGTGCATCCAGGCTCGTTCGTCGCCGGTGCCGACTCGCACAGCCGCGCGTACGGCGCGTACGGCGCGGTCGGCATCGGCGTCGGGTCGACGACCCTCGGGTTCGGCTGGGCCACCGGCTACGTGTTCACGACGCTGTCGAAGGCGCGACGCGTCGTCTTCACCGGCACGCTGCAGCCCTGGGTCAGCGGGAAGGACATCGTGCTCAAGCTCCTCGAGCGCTGGGGCACGGCGCAGTCCGAGGGGATGTCCGTCGAGTTCGTCGACGAGAAGATGCAGCTGCCGATCGCGTACCGCAACACGATCGCCAACATGATGGCCGAGGGCGAGGCCCAGAACGGGATCTTCGCGGCTGACGAGCTCACCGCGGCCTGGTACCAAAAGATGGGCATCGCGCTCCCCTACCCGCTCGTTCGAGCCGGGAAGGACGCGCACTACGAGATCGACGAAGCGCTCGATCTCTCCGACGTCGTCCCGATGATCGCGAAGCCGTACTCACCCGGGAACGCCTTCGCCGCAGACGAGGTCGCGACGGAGCACCTGACCTTCGACAAGGCGTACATCGGCTCGTGCACGAACGGCAGCTACGACGATCTTCTCCAGGCCGCGCTCGTGGTCCGCGACGCGCGCGACGCCGGGCACACGAAGGCAGCCACGGACTTCGTGGTGTTCCCGGGCTCAGGCTCCGTGAAGGACGCGATCGAGCGGCCCGATCAGCGGCTCGGCGGCGAGTCCGTCGGCACCGTCCTGCGCTCGGTCGGCGCGCAGATCCGGATGAGCTGGTGCGGCCCGTGCTTCGGCCAGGGCGACGACGCCCTCGAGCAGGGGCAGCGCGCGATCACGTCGTTCAACCGCAACTGGCAGAACCGCATGGGCGTCGGCGGCGAGGGCTACCTCGCGAGCCCCGCCGTGGTCGCCTCCTCGGCGCTGCTCGGCTACATGGCCCCGCCGAGCGCCTTGAACCTTCGCTGGAAGCCCGAGCGTTACGGGATCTAGGGTCCTGGACGCCGCGTTCCTTGGCGCCGCGGTGATCGCGCTGATCGCCTTCGGCCTCCTCATCCTGCTCACGCGCCCCGAAGCGCAGAACGCCGGCGCCTCGGCCTCGCCCGCGGCGTCGCTCTCTCCGCTGCCCTCCGTCACGTTCACCGTCGCGCCCGCGACCACGCCACCGACGGCCGCGCCGACGACGGCGGCTCCCACGACCGCGGCACCGACCACGGCGGCACCGACCGTGACCCCGTTGCCTCGGCTCACGACGCCACCCAGCGCGAGCCCCTAGGTCGCGCGCAGCTCCTGCACGACCCGAGCGAACGGCTCCATCGCCTTCTCCGGCAGCCCGAAATACGTGATCCCAAGGCGCTCGCGCCGGGCGAGCAGCTGCCGCTTCAGATCCGCCTGCGATCCGTAGAGGAAGAACGGCGAGTCGACCACCTGTGCGGCCGCGCCCTTGAGCCGCGTAGCCAGCGCGTCGAACAGCGAACGCGGCTCGTCGGTGACGCCGGCATCGACGATGAAGATGTTCAGCTCCACGCGATCGAGCCCCGCACCGGCCTCCGCGCGCAGGCGCGCGAGCTTGCGCTCCGTCTCGCCGCGTGTGAGATCCGAGAGCACCGGCTGGGCATTCGCGTCGAACCGGGGATTGAGGGCCACGATGTCGGCATGCCGCGCGGCGAAGCGCAGCATCCGCGGGCCGCCCGCGCCGATCATGAGCGGCGGCCGTGGACGCTGGATGGGCTTCGGCAGCACCGTTGCGCCGTGCACCGTGTAGAACTCACCGCTCGCGTCGACCGAGTCCTCCAGGAAGAGCCGGTCGATGAGCGCGACCGCCTCGATCATGCGCGACACGCGTTTCCCGGGCGGGTCGTACGGCAGGCCGAGCATGTCGTAATCGCGCTGGTACCAGCCGGCGCCGAGCCCGAACTCCACGCGGCCGCCTGAGAGCACATCGAGCGTCGCGATCTCCTTCGCGAGCATCACCGGATTCCGGTAGTCGTTCGCGAAGACGTAGCTCCCGACGCGAAGCCGGGTCGTCGCCTCGAGCGCCGCGGCCATCGCCGGGACCGGCGCGAGCTGCGGCGTGATGTGGTCGGTGACGAGGAGCGTGTCGTATCCGAGCTCCTCGATCCGGCGGGCCTTCGCGCGCCAGGCGTCGCCCGACTCCGCGCGCGTGGCGGTGATCGCGAAGCGAAAGGGCTTGATGGATGGGAGAATGCGCCCATCCGATGAAGACCGCACGTGAAGCCGCCACTCGTCTCGGACCGACCGGCGTCTGGAGCTTCGAGCTCGAGCGCATGACCGCCGCCGACGAGGGCCGACTCGCGCAGGAGGTCGAGGCACTCGGCTTCAAGGCCCTCTGGATCCCCGAGTCACTCGGCAGCAAGGAGATCTTCGCGCACGCAGGCATCCTCCTCGCGGCGACGAAGACCCTCGTCATCGCTTCGGGCATCGCGAACATCTGGGCCCGCGACCCGGTGGCGATGGCGAATGGCGCGCGCGCGCTGCAGGAGGCCTACGCCGACCGGTTCCTCTGCGGCGTCGGGGTCAGCCACAAGCCCACGATCGACGCGCGCCTCGGCGGCGGGTACACCAAGCCGCTCAGCCGGATGAGGGCCTACCTCGACGCGATGGACAAGGCGCCATACGTCGGCCCGAACCGCAAGGATCCGCCGGCCCCGCGCGTGCTCGCGGCGCTCGGACCGCAGATGCTGCGCCTCGCAGCGGAACGGTCGCTCGGCGCGCATCCGTATTTCGTCCCCATCGAGCACACCCCCATCGCGCGGAAGGAGCTCGGCGCCGATCCCCTGCTCGCGGTCGAGCAGGCCTGCACGCTCGAAGCGGATCCGGCGAAGGGCCGGGAGGTCGCGCGCCGGCATATGAAGCGCTACCTGGAGCTCGACAACTACGCGAACAACCTGCGCCGCCTGGGCTGGGCTGACGCGGACCTCGCCAACGGCGGGAGCGACAAGCTGGTGGATGCGATCGTGGCCTGGGGCGGCGTCGACGCGGTGAAGGCGCGCGCCGACGCGCATCGGAACGGCGGCGCGGATCACGTCTGCCTGCAGGTGCTCGGCGACGATCTCTCCGGCCAGCTCCGGACGATCGCGAAGGCGCTGCTCTAGCCGGTCAGACCCACGCCGGCAGGTCGACGTCCGACTTCCGGTACGCCTCGACGCAGATCGTCATGAGCACCAGATCGGAGAGCGAGCCGTGATGCGGCGCGTGCAGATGCACGATCCGCTCGGCATGATCGAGGCGCTCGCCCTCGAAGTGCATCCCCAGCTTCGCCAGTCGCCGTGCCAGCTCCCTACGCGCGTCCATACCCTGCTCCCTCCCGGAACTGAAAAGACCTCCCGTTCCCTGGGAGGTCTTTGGCGGTTCCGGCTTTGGTCTTCGCTACGCGGTCTCGGTGCCCCTCCCAGCGTCGTTCGTGCCCCCGATAAGGAGCTCGATAACGACGATGCCAAGGACGCAAGACCGCATCGCCCAGAACGGTAGCATCCGACCCAAGCCTTGGGAACACCATCGCGCGTCGTGAAACTGGGCGTCCTCGGCGGCGACGGGATCGGGCCCGAGGTCGTCGATGCGGCACTGGTCGTCCTCGACGCCTGCGAGGCCAAGTTCGGCTTCCGGACCGAGCGGACCCTTCTCGACTGGTCAGGCGAGCAATACCTTCGCGACGGCCGCCGCTTCGACGCCGCCGCGCTCGAGCCCATCCGGAAGCTGGACGCCGTTCTCCTGGGCGCGGTCGGACATCCGGGCGTCCCGCGCGGCATGCTCGAGGCGGACATCATCTTCGGCTTCCGTCGCGGCCTCGACCTCTACGTGAACCTGCGGCCGCTGATCCTTTACGACTCGCGCCTGACGCCGTTGAAGGACAAGACGGAGAAGGACATCCGGATCTTCGTGATGCGCGAGAACACCGAGGACGTCTACGGCCGTCAGGGCACGCGCACGGGACAGGGCACGCCGGACGAGCGCGTCTCCGTGGACATGGTGTTCACCCGTCGCGGCATCGAGCGCATCACGCGCTACGGTTTCGAGCGCGCGCGGGAGCTCGATCGCAAGAAGGTCACGCTCGTCGACAAATCGAATGCGGTGCCGATCCAGCAGCTCTGGCGGGACGTCCTCGAGGAGGTCGCGGCCGAGTACCCGGATGTCGAGCACGATGCGATGTACGTGGACGCCGCGTGCATGTGGCTCGTCCAGAAGCCCGAGCAGTTCAGCGTGATCGTCACGACGAACCTCTTCGGCGACATCATCACCGACCTCGGCGCGGCGATCTGCGGCGGGCTCGGGACGGGCGCGTCGGGGAACATCCACCCCGGGCGCGTGTCGATGTTCGAGCCGATCCACGGATCCGCGCCGAAGTACACCGGCCAGCGGGCGGCGAGCCCGGTTGGCGCGGTGGGCGCGCTGGCGCTGCTCCTCGACCACGTCGGGCTCGGCGAGGTCCGCGCGGCGATCAATACCGCGCTCTTCACCGGATTCCGGACCGGGCGCATCGATGGCGTCGAGGCGCGCGTCGGACGCACGTTCGAGGACGCGAAGGTGATCGCCGAGCTCATCACGAAGCAATGAACGTGCTGCGCACCGTGGCCGCGGCGCGCGAGTGGCGCGCGTCCGCGGGCCGCGTCGGCCTCGTGCCGACCAGAGGTGCGCTGCACGAGGGGCAATCTGCGCTCATCGATCGCGCGATCCGGCAGAACGACGCCGCGATCGCGTCGATCGTCGTCGCTCGCGGAGAGCTCGGCCCGGCAGGCGACGCGGTGCTCCGGCGCACGGAGGAGGCGGACCTCGCGCGGCTCGAGAAGCTCGGGGCCGCGGCCGCGTTCGTTCCGACGGCCGACGAGCTCTTTCCACCCGGTGACGACACCCGCGTCACGCCGGGGAAGATCGCCGATCTGCTCGAGGGCGCCGCGCGGCCCGGGTACTTCATCGGCGTCGCGACGGTCGTCGCGAAGCTGCTCGGCATCGTGACTCCGGACCGCGCGTACTTCGGCCAGAAGGACTTCCAGCAGCTCCGCGTGCTGCAGACGATGGCCCGCGACCTGCGCCTCGCGACCCGGATCATCGGCTGCCCCACCGTGCGCACGCCGACCGGCCTCGCGGCGTCGTCGCGGAACGCGTCCCTCACGGAGGGGCAGCGGACCAACGCGACGGCGCTGTCGCGCGGCCTGATGGAAGCGGAGCGAGCGTTCGAGACCGGCGAGCGTGATGCCGA